>NZ_CAWNXG010000094.1:0-4408 GCF_963878145.1 Photorhabdus sp. S10-54
GTTCTGCGTGAGTTTGGAACATTTTACCGTACCTCAATGAAATAGTTATTACTAAGATCAGCAAAATAGAAAAAGATTCAAAAAAATCCCCCGATTTTTTATCAGGGGATTTGTGTATGAAAGACAGCTATGGTATGGGGTGCGTTTGGAATTCGGAAAATATTGTACGGAAAGCCTGTTTTTTGAACAGGCTACACTATCGCAATAGGATGTACCCCCACGCAATACGCCGCTTGTCCGGTATTTCTCCAAATGCCATAACCTAAACATGATAACTTAAAAGCGATAGCCATGATGCTAAATCAATCCGTTACGCACATCCACTAAAAAAATAATGCTAATGTATGCATACATTAACATTGATCAATTGTCTTACGTGCTTTCTCTTTTTTGATCGCCCTGATCTTACCGCGGTAACCCCGTTTCACCTTTTCAATATCCACAAGAGTAGCCGCCCAGTAGTTATGCGCAGCCAGCCGGTATCTGCTGGCGAGCACATCAATTGTATCCGGCGAACTGTGTTCACTCCGGCGTACACGCTGCCTATCACCAAAGACGTCCACAATAAGCCACTGGCTGCCTTTGCGGCCAAACAGACTGTGACACAGACGCTTGACGACCAGCGGGGTCAGATCCAGCTCGTTCTCCAGCGCGATATAGAAGATGAAACAAAGCATCTGGGATGTCTTGTAGTTTTTGACGGCTGCGCTCAGACGCGCTGCCTGCTGTGGCGCTTCCCACTTGTCATCACTGTATTTTGTAATTTCTTCCTGGTAATCAGACGCTAATTGCTTTATTGAGTAGCAATGATATTTGTTAAAATATCGCATAGCCTGGCATACCGATTCTTTTAGATCCTTTGCCATAAAATACCTTAATTAATGCTAATGTATGCATACATTAGCATTAATTAATTATCTGAACAACTTTATTAAAGGCCGAAGGTGGTTAACCTACGGCCTTAGCTACGTTTCCGCCACTTCATCATGCGAAGAAGGTTCGGATCAGCTCCAGAAGCGCGATTAACGCTTTCAGAACCATGATTGCTTTATCAATAAAAGCGCCCATGCGTTTCTCCAGATTAACTGGAGGGAGACACCGTTGTTTACTCTTACACTGCCTGTCACAACGGCTTTCTCATTACCTGGCTGACCAGTTGGAAATCACCGTTTTACATTACCTATTATGAATATACGTCTAAGATGAGTTAAAGGTTATTTGGCTATCGTAGATAGGCTGGCTAAAAATAGCAATTCACGATGTAAGTTGGCTACCCAATTTTTGGCTATTTAAATTAACCGTTTAACGGTGTTTACTGCTCCATTGCTCCCGAACCCCCTAACCACTGCAAATGGAGGCATTGTTTGAATTTTATGTCAGTTTTATTTTTTCCGCCTGTTTAACATGTTTGTCATTGTCCCGATAATTAAAGATTAGATAAATATTATTAACGGTGTAGGTAAATAAATTATTTAATGTATACCCTTCATCTTTCAAGTGGCTGCTTTCACTCACCCCAGTCACATAGTTATCTATCCTCCTGGGATTCGTTCACTTGCCGCCGCGCTGCAACTCGAAATCTATTAGGTATAAATGTATTGTTGAATTAAATTATTTGTTTTCTTAACTTAAATTGGATTTATATAAATTTTCTGTGTTCCAATATTTCATATTGAAATTGCATTAAATCAATATGCATGATGTATATCACAAAAAAGTAAATGGCTTAATGCCATTTAATTCAAGGTGACTTATACTGAAAATGCTATGCTTCTCATGTTCTATTTTTTTTGGAATAGACAATCTATAGAAGCCTCAATGGTCTAACCCATTGAGGCTTCGCCATTTATGATAATGAAAATAAATAGAATTGGACCCGATTTACCTATTCCGCTATTGAATTAATAGTGAAAACGGTTAGATTGTAAAACCTTTAATATATTCTAAAATGGTTCAGGGAAAGTGATGGCCGATACCGATAAAAATGATAAGAGAAAGAAAAGTCAAAAACAATCCAGTCAAGTCATTTTATTCCTTACAAAACGACATATGATTTACGTTTAAATACAAGAGAATCCAATTTAATCAACATACTGATGCAGGTCCAGGGCTATGAATATGGCTTTTTTACGGTGTTAGGAGTCCGCCCTTTATCGCAAAGGGGTAACCATAAAAACAGTGCCATCTATGTCGTGCGATGCCGATGTGGTAAATATGCTGTCAGAACACTCAAGGCGATCAAAAATCCGGCTAATGTTACTGACATGTGTGAGCATTGTCTTCACTTGTACAACATGAGGCGCAGGAAAATCTTTCACACTGAAGGAAAAGATGTCGATTTGTCAGAATTAAGCGGCATTAAATATAAAAATCCTTTAGAAATTAAAGAATAATATTGCGCAACAGGATCAATGGATGTCAATGATTTCAGCTTCCACCGTTGAATACGTAGTACCCCCGGTCGGAGGGTTTGAAGATCGCTATTCACCTTAACGTCTTGAGTGAAAAACAATCATGTTGACGTTTCATATTCATAAGAAGGAGAATAATCGACTTGGTTCGGGTAAATTTTTTACGGAGAAGGGCGCTACCTGATTTATCCTGGCAGTGGATATGAAAGGTATGTTTGCCGAGAGCGATACCGATAAGTATCATGTTATTCATGGCGATGGCCTCATGTAAAAGAAATCACCTTGTCAAAATACGCCTACAAGGGGAGGGTGACCATCCCATTAAGTATGGGGCACTACATTGGTGTTTATGCCGTTATAGGGGTTTAGGGAGCAATGGAACAGAAAACACCGTTAAGCGGTCATTTTAAATAGCCAAATTAACTATATTCATCTTGGACGTATATTCATAATAGGTAATGTAAAACTCATAATTATTTGATTTTATGAATATTAGCCATTCTATTTAACCACTTATCAGTACTTATGGTTCCGTTGCTCCTCAAACCCCCACATCCACTAAAAAAACAATGCTAATGTATGCATACATTAGCATTAATTAATTATCTGAACAACTTTATTAAAGGCCGAAGGTGGTTAACCTCCGGCCTTAGCTACGTTTCCGTCACTCCATCATACGAAGAAGGTTCGGATCAGCTCCAGAAGCGCGATTAACGCTTTCAGAACCATGATTGCTTTATCAATAAAAGCACCCATGCGTTTCTCCAGATTAACTGGAGGGAGACACCGTTGTTTACTCTTACACTGCCTGTCACAACGGTTTTCTCATTGTTAGATGAAGAATGACTCCCTCCCGCCAGAGCACTGAACACAGCACCACCTGTTTGTTCAGCCAGGACTTTAAAATCGTTCATACCCAACGAAATGGATAAATGGCAGGAGAGCCACAAAACAGTGCTAACTTGCTGATTATACCCGCTTGTAGCCATACATCCACTATTAACCGAATGTGGTTGCAAAATATGCCTCAAGGGATATAATTAAGACGTTAGATGAAGAATGATTCCCTCCGGTTGGAGATACCAACTCCGCACTGGAACATAAAGAACCCGAAAACCAATCGGGTTTTTTTACGTCTGTAGTTCATCAAATTTTTTTGTTCATACCGTTCAACGCGGATGCGTTGACCAACTGCTCAATGCCGTCGCCGGCGTTTCCGCGTAGTTAATATTTTCAATAAGTTAGTTATTTTTTTCGTAATAAATAAGCGTCAATATTTTTGAATCGTTTAACGGATTACGTGTGCTGCGTGAAATCTGAGGAAACGGAAATTATCCAGTTTCATACTTTTTGATAGATTTAAATTCGACCAAATCGTTCTATTCGTTTATATTGTTTGAATCATAACATTATTCAATTAAGTGTAGTGTTTGAAAATAGATAATTACTTAATTATCTCACCAAATCAATGCTCTAATCCGCCTAGAATTAAATATATAAGGCGGATTCGACTAATAAGCTACCAACTTGGATTATTAAGTGGAGAGTTAAATAATGTCAGAAAATAAAAAACATGTGCACGCTGAACAAATGATGCAGTATGCACAAGATGCTTTTAAAACAGATAAACCTTGGCTGCTTTGGGAAATGTATGATGATGCCAATGAATTATGGGAAGATATTCTTCATCACCCAAACTGGAATCCTGATTTTAAATATCGCCGTAAGCATGAAATGATAACAGTCGGTAAAATTAGTTTTCCAAAGCCGATTGATTATGAGTTAAAAGAGAGGGACAGATATTTCACTGCAAGTTCTGACGGGGTGGGGTATTTTGTCTGGAGAGATGATAATGTTGATTATTATTATTTAACCTGAGTTCTGGTTAAGCCGTCACTAATATGTCCATTTCTGAGCGGGAGATATTCAGTGACGGTTTGTTCTCTTTGAAACAATAAGCGATTAGCCCTCCTAACACATTCAACATGAATCCCTGT
>NZ_CAWNXG010000095.1:0-4407 GCF_963878145.1 Photorhabdus sp. S10-54
ACCGCAGTCAGCTCGGTTTTTTATTGGAAATCGTCGCTGGCCTAATTGCTTATACATTCCAACCTAAAAAACCGAGCTTGAATTTACGGGATTGTGATATCGCTATTTTTAAACGAAGCTGAGGTTAGATAACTATGTGACCGGGGTGAGTGAGTGCAGCTAACAAAGAGGCAACTTGAAAGATGACGGGTATATAAGGAGTCATTTAACTTATCTGGGGTTGTCGGCTAGCTTGTTGCAGCGCCAGTAGGCGCTGCAACAAGAGTAATAACTAAGCCGATGGGTCGACGAAGTTAACATCCGACCATACGGAAATGACCGCGACGGCTCTGGCTTGCCCGCCGGCACCGTCTGTCTTCAACAGAATCGGTACCACAGACAGTTGTGTTGATGCCGTATAACTATCGTCCCCTTGTTTAACGTATCTTGCATTTGGCCCTTCACCTCGGTGCCCGGTACTGAGTGATAAGGGTTTGTTGGCCGCATCAGTAAACGCGAAGGCGACATCTTCTATTGACGAGGCCAAGGCATTCGGTTTCCCCGGCACAAACGGCCCATCGATTCGGTAAAGCAGGCGTGAATTTTGGAATACCGCGTCATCGCCGGAACAGGTGCTGCTTATCCCTATCTGCCTTGCTAACTCAAGTGGATCTCCCACCTGTTTGCCGGCTCTTTTCACTGTTCCCCAATCCACCGATGACGGAGTAAGAACAACCGCACAAGTGGACGGCTTTTTGACCGGTGAAAGGATAACCGTGGTCCACAGGGGGTTCGGTATGCTGCTGGAACCCGATACGGCTGTTGAAGTCCAGCCGATAGAGTCCACGGACAAATGACTTCCACCCGGTTTCGCATTGAAATTGCCGTCACTGTCCGGGTAAATGGCCCCGGTCACCGAGCGGACACTGATATCAACCAGACCGTTGGCATCCGGGACGCAGGGAAGGTTAACGCCGGTATTCCCTTTGACCAGACTGGTCGATTGATAGGTTCCGGGTGAACCATGCATCTGGCAAGAGAGTGAAGATTGCCCGATATCAACCATAAAGTCGCCAGCCTTTCCTACCCGGACACTACCCGGTGATGACGAAGAGATCAATGAGTTGGTCCCCGATCCTACGGTGTAGGCCATAAACTGGGTCCCGGTGGGGACGCGGCAAGTTGTCGACCAGTCAAGAGGGCCGCTGGTGGTATATCCCACTATTTCATCCCGTGAATAATCACGTTTATCTTTGTTGTTCGGCATCATGGCATAGCCGGTGACGGTAATATTGCTAACCTTATTCACCAGTTCAGTTTCGCAATCCTGATAAGTCTCGGCCGCCTGGAGGGGTAATACGGTCAATAAAAAGAGCAGTGACGCCCCTGGCCCCATGATGGCTGGGACGGGGTTTTCTGTATGACCGCCCCACAAACGTTCAGTGTTTAACATCCTTCTCTCTCCAAATTACTCATCTGTTCACATCGCTCTTTCACTGTCGGGGCTAACTTCGCTTTTGGTGGCGCCCCGGACGTAAAAGCGAGACAGGTGATATCTCATCGGGCACACCGGTCAGGTTGCCCATATGAAGGTTACGCTTATAGACACACGGCATCGGCCTGCACCAGTTTCCCGGGGGTATCGGACGACACCTGATAACGGGTGGTGCATTGCTGATTTGCCTCGTTTCCCCACTTGACTTTCACATGACCGGCGGACGGCATGCCACTCAGATAAACCCGGCCGTTATCGCCCACAATGCCGCTGCCGGCTTGAGTTGCGTTTCCTGCCAGCGTCGCGGTGGCGCCAAAGGGCACGGGTTTGCCATGATGTATTAAGGTCAACAGCAACTGGTTGCCCAGCCGAACCTGATAATTGGCTAGTGTCACCGCCCCTTTGGTCGGGTAAACGTTGCGGCTGGTCTGGTCAATATCCACCCCTTCCGGCAGGGTGGACGGGTCCAGATTGATGGTGTTTTTGTGGTAGACCGATCCGCCCGGCAGTACGGCGTAGCCACGCCAGTCGGTCTGTACGTTACCGTTGCTGATTGTCACCCCTTTCGCACCGGGGGCGCGAACTAATACCGCGGTATCTCCCAGCGAGCGTGACAGCGTTATTCCGTAAGGGTGGACCAGAAGGGCACCGGAAGTGCCATAGGTAAAATGCTGACTGTCTGCGTTGTCATTGTAGCCAAGATTGACGCTTCCCTGGCTGCCCTGATAACCCAGCGACAAAGCTCGACTGTTTTGCTGGCCGCTGTGCCCCCAACCTTGCTGGAGGTTATAACTCAGGCGGTTATCCCATAACATGCCACTGATGCCGGTCTGTTGAGAGAGGTTACCCTGTGAGTCGCGTGAGGCGGTATAGCGGGCGTAAACGCCCCGTAACGCCGACGATGACCCAAAGAGACTCAGCGGGACCTGCATATTGAATGATACCTGACGGTTTTCCGGCCAGTGGCCTTCGCCCTTTATACGAGAAATGTTATAACTCAGGTTTGATGTGGCACACTAATTTTGGTCACCATTACAGAGGTGATATTCTTACCTCAATAAAAAATAGGTGACATTATGCAAAGACGTTTTAGTTCAGAATTCAAACTGGAATCCGCACTACTGGTGCTTGAACACAACTATTCTATCGCCGAGGCAGCCAGAGTCATGAATGTCAGTAAATCTGCCATGGGTAAGTGGGTTAATCAGTTAAGGGATGAGCGACTGGGACTCTCACCAAAGGCAACGCCAATCACACCGGAGCAGCTTGAAATCCGTGAATTAAAGAAAAAACTGCAACGCCTGGAAATGGAAAATGAAATCATAAAAAAGGCTACGGCACTCTTGATCTCGGACTCCCTGAACAATTTGCGTTAATTGAACGATTCAGAGTGCATTACCCCGTCGTTTTGCTTTGCCAACTCTTCGGCATACATCGCAGCAGTTATCAAGCCTGGCGAACCCGAAAAAAATCGCCAGACCCCGAACGTGTCCAACTAAAGAGCTTAATTCGCGAAGCTTTTCAGGAAAGCCACGGCTCTGCGGGAGCCCGGACTATGGCGTCGATGGTCACTGCGAAAGGCCGGCCATTAGGGCGTTGGCTGGCGGGCAAATTAATGGCTGAAATGGGGCTGGTCAGTCGCCAGCCATCACGGCATAAGTACCCGCGGGGAACACCAGAACACATTGATATTCCTAATCACCTTGGACGTCAATTTGCGGTCACCGAACCCAATCAGGTCTGGTGTGGCGACGTGACATTTGTGTGGACAGGGGAAGGCTGGGTTTATCTGACGGTGGTGATTGATCTGTTTGCCCGGAAACCTGTCGGCTGGGCAATGTCTTGCTCACCGGATTCAGCGTTAACCAAAAAGGCGCTCAAAATGGCTTATGAATCAAGAGGAAAACCACAGGGTGTTCTGTTTCATAGTGATCAGGGCAGTCATTATACCAGTAAAGCGTTCAGGAAATTATTGAGTCATTACCCGATCAAGCAAAGCCTGAGCTGTTGGGATAATGAGCCAATGGAGCGTTTCTTCAGGAGTCTGAAGAGCGAATGGCTCCCATTGACAGGGTATCGAAATGCGGAGGAAGCCACGCGCTCCATCATCAGTTATATAACGGGCTATTACAGCCAACTTCGTCCCCATTGGTATAACAATGGGTTGACACCGAATGAATCAGAAAATTTATTTTGGAAAAACTCTCAGGCGGTGACCAATTTTCGTTGACCACAACAAACTTCCCTGTCCAATTCGATTGCTATGATGCCCTTACCACTTGATGGCGTTGATTATTTATAAACTACTTGGAATGTTACTGGGGCTATTACCTCTTGAGAAGCTGCTGCGCCTGACTTGGAAGCCAGAGCCACTTTAAATGCTGCCATGCCTTCGCCTTCGGTTAGTGCTTTTGCGAAATCAATTTCTTTAGTACCAGTGAGATTAATCTTCTCTCCGCTAGTAATGGCAGTACCATTGTGATACACAGCCACTCCTGCGGTAGCGGCAGAGTTGGCATTAAATATCTTCTTAGCTGTATCAATGGTCTGTCCAAAAACATTCATCTCAATTGCAGCACTAGGAGTGAATTTGTTGCTTGCTGTGTTTCCATATTGAGAGCCAAACTTAACTAACCTCAGCTTCGTTTAAAAATAGCGATATCACAATCCCGTAAATTCAAGCTCGGTTTTTTAGGTTGGAATGTATAAGCAATTAGGCCAGCGACGATTTCCAATAAAAAACCGAGCTGACTGCGGTGTCTTGAATGCTCTATCTGAGAAATATTTTTAAGCTGATCCATGACCGTTTCTATCAAAAATCGCCTTCTTAACATCAGCTTATCCCAGAGAGATAATTCTTTTGCCTTCATGTTATGACGGACATGAGTGATTAACGTTATTCCTTCTGCTTCCAGTTCATCGCACAAAGCCTG
>NZ_CAWNXG010000096.1:0-4261 GCF_963878145.1 Photorhabdus sp. S10-54
GTGTTCTGCTTCCGTTACAAACCTGGTCAATTTACCTCAATTTATCGTTTTATCCTGAAAACTATCATTTAGGCAGAAGTACACAAATTCCTCAATATTTACTGAGGGATTTGTGTATAAGAGACAGGAAAAACACGGGGTGGGAAAACATCGAATGAATTATTTAAGGGAATACGAACATGTTTACTTCCGGATTAACGATGTTGCACTTATTATGTGAATCTACCATATTTATATATCAATCAGATAAAAAATATCCTAAATTTCGTTTATACATATTACTGAAAAACACAAAAACAGCCCTATAATCGAGCTGTTTTTGCATGCTATTGCTAATAGTCAATTACCATCCGGTAGCATTAACACTATCCGCATGATCAAGTTATCAATCCCAATTTTCTTGAGTAATTAAGTAATTCAGTCACCTTATGAACTTTAAGTTTTCGCATCATATTAAGGCGGTGAGTTTCTACTGTTTTAATACTAATACTTAACACCTCAGCAATATTACGATTGCCATTACCTTCGCTAATTAGCTGTAATATTTGGCGCTCACGCCGGGTAAGCAATGTGCTGTCATCATTTATTCCTTCTCCCAGCAAGCGGATTGCCTCCTGATTAAGATGAGGATCAACGTAACTTTTTCTGGCAGCAACACTGGTAATCGCAGCAAGTAATATCTGCTGCGAACTGGTTTTCAAGACATAAGCTAATGCTCCCGCACGCAGTACACGGCTGGCAGTCAGCTCATCATCATGGGCCGTAAGAGCAAGTATGCGCAAATCCGGCCGGCGTTGGCAAAGTTGTGGAATGATATCCAATCCATTCAGCCCCGGAAGGCCAAGATCAAGAATCACAATATCTGGTGCAAGATCCCGACAGGCAGCATAAACAGAGAGTCCATCATCAACTTGCGCGACTACCTGATAACGCGGGTATGCGGCAAGAAGATTCTTTATTCCATCTATGATCAGCTCATGATCATCTACCAGCAAAACTTTATAGCAAATCATATTAGGACCTCGCGGAAAAAGGTGCATTCTGCTCGTGTTCCTCAGCAGAGCACAGCGTTGCGTTAATCAATTTGCGTAGTTTCATCAGCTCATTTTTTTGCGGCAGCGAACCGTTATGTATCTGGTTTTCCATTTCAACAATGACACACAATAATGAATTAAGCCCTGCCTGCCCACTCACTCCCTTCATGGAATGTAAGAGCTTTTCTAATACCTCCTGTTGAGTAATATGTTGTTCAGCTTCATCAAGTAAAGTTAATAATTCCCTGCGGACTTTTACCTGCATACGCAATAAGTTCATGGGCAGTAATGGTTTATCTGTTTCTTGCTGCACCATTAGATCAATATCACGCCGCAACTGATATTCCGCAGTCATCTCTAATATTTGGGCCAATTGGTTAATCGTCACCGGTTTGGATATGTAATCATTCATCCCGGCCTGAGCCGCGCGTTCCTTCTCTTCGGCAACTGTATTTGCCGTCAGAGCAACAATCATGCACTCTGGGTCCTGATTGTCAGAATCAATACGCCAACGCCGGGTAGTTTCCAGACCATCACACTGCCCCGGCATCAATATATCCATCAGTACCAAATCAAAACGGTAACGCTGTCCCAACAATAAGGCTTCTGTACCATCCTGAGCATGCCGCACTCCCTGCCCCAATCGCGTCAACATCATGCCAATGATGTCCCGATTGGTCACTGCGTCATCAACCAGCAATACCTGCATACGCCAAGGTTGTAGCGGTACGTTATCTTGTACCGGCGGCAACGCACCAGATAACTGACGTTCGACAATATCCCGCAAACGACCGGGCAAAAAACGCAAATCATTGGCGGATAATTCGCCGGAATGCTCTTCAGTCAAACAAATAAGGCCCCATGCCATCAGTTGACGATGTAAGACAAACGGTGCGCCTATCTCTCCCTGTAACAACACGGGTTCAGTAAAATCCATCAATGGCAGTTGAAACACCACGCTAGTGCCTAAGCCAAAGGTGCTGTTAAATTCCAGATTTCCTCCCATCATTCTGGCCAGCGTAACCGCAATCGTCAGCCCAAGGCCCGTTCCCTGCGCATGTTCCTGCACCTGATAAAAGGGATTAAATATCGAGGCGATATTTTCTGGAGCGACACCACATCCGCTGTCAGTAACATCAAAAATCAACATATTATCTGAACGGGTGACAGTCAGAGAAATGCCGCCATCATCGGTAAATTTGCAGGCATTTCCTAACAAATTTACCAAAATCTGTCTTACCCGGCTTGCATCAAGCATTAATACCTGTGGCACATCAGCAGCAACAAAGGTTTCTAGCGTCAACTTTTTATTGTGTGCCATTCCCTGTATCGTCGCCATTGACTGATCCAGCAATGGTAACAACTGGCTGGTCGCGTACTGTAGCTCAACCTGTCCAGCTTCAATGCGCGAAAAATCAAGCAATTTATTGATAATGAATAATAAAGATAGCGTGCACTGATGAGCTGTCTCTGCCAATTGTAGCTGCTCGCTGCTCATCTCACTGGTTTTCAGTAACTCCAATGCACCTAATGTCCCACTCAGTGGCGTTCTTAGTTCATGACTAATGGTCGTCAGATGGCTACTTTTACGCTTATTAGCCAATTCTGCCTGTTGTTTTGCCTCTGTTAATGCTTTGGTACGTTCTGCGACCTTATTTTCCAGCGTGGAATATTGCTGATTCAGGGTATCAAGTAACGTATTGTAGGCCCTGGCTATCTGCCCCAATTCATCACGCCGGCTCTCTGGCAAACGTACATCTAGCGCGTGTGGTCCAGTCTTATCGATAATATCTACAAATTGCCACAACGGTTTAGCCAGATAATAATGCAACATCCAGAATATCGTCAGCGTTATCATTAATAGAATAATTAACGCAAATGGAAGCTGAATAATCGCCTGATCAACGACTTCCTCAAATAGACTTCTTGTGGGATAAAGTACCAATTGCTGCCAACCGGGACCTTTTAGCTGGATACGTAATACCTGATAACCGGGAATATATTGCCAGCCATCATGTAATTTAACTTTCTTCAACAATGCTAAAATATGTTGTTCTTGATCCTGCGGTAATTTCCCTTTAAAAAACGGCAATAATTGTTGATTGCTGTCCAACCAGAGATCAATGTCATAATTAGTCACCGCTTGCCCGTATGACAATAGATCATTGAACTTAATCGCATATCCGGTCAGTCGGCCCATTTTATCACTCGCGGCAACCGAGATACTCCAGCCACTGCCAGGAATATGCTCCGGCTGTCCCCAGTAAATATTATCGTGGTTGGGGTTCATAGGAAAATTCGCTAACTCCAAACATCGTTTGACAAAGTAGTCATCTGAGATTTTTTCCGGGGGATAAATGGAGATCCCCTGAAATCGCTTAAAAATAAAGCTGTCCAGATAATAAGCCTGCCCGGCAGCGCCATATGCTTGAATAAACCAATTATCCTGATTTATTTCGTGATCGGGTTGGCAGATACTGCCATTGATGGGAAGATATTTGCTATCAGTATTCGACGTAATATTTTTATTATTTTCATACTTTTCATAATAAGCATCATAACGTTTCGCTAGTTCCTGCGCATCTTTCTCCGCCCCCTCAAAGCGATGATTACTTAAATCAGCCCGTAAGGTCGCAAGATGGGATAATTCATCCATCACATGCTGATGTGCATGTTTGAAAGAAAAAAATGCCGTTGCTACGACAGAAATCAGCCATATCAGAAACAACGTCAATGATAGAAATACAGTGAGTTTAATTACTAATGATGAGCCTGTTCTCATTTTATAATCTCCTTATTATTCAGAGATATCTCCTTGTGAAAAACCCAAATTACTCCTCGCCTATCAGGTTAATTAACAACAGGTTTAGAACTTATCTCATTGGGTTATACCCGTTATCTTTCCGGCATACTATAATTCAAGAAAATACACCCGAAGATAATAAATACTTTACATCAGATAACAATCAGATAAAACTTACCAAAATCGTCTAACCAAATTATGACTAAAATCAATTTTACGCTGGTTTCATATCAACAGAATCCCAACAAAAATGAATATCCATCAACGAAACGTTTCTCTCACCATTGACAACTTAATTAACCTGAGTTCTGGTTAAGCCGTCACTAATATGTCCATTTCTGAGCGGGAGATATTCAGTGACGGTTTGTTCTCTTTGAAACAATAAGCGATTAGCCCTCCTAACACATTCAACATGAATCCCTGT
>NZ_CAWNXG010000097.1:0-4154 GCF_963878145.1 Photorhabdus sp. S10-54
CTGCGGTTTCGATTTACCCGATAATCACATTAACATAGAAATAGCAGGTGAATAATATAATGGTAAACATACGAAACACTTATAGTTTTGAAATATTATGTAAAGATGTACGAATTACGTCTTCTGCAATAGAAGAAATCTCAGTTGAAGTATTTGGAGTAAATGACAATGGTTTACAAAGAATAATTAATGAGTTTTATCCTGAGGATATACTAAAGATGATTGATGAAGAATCCATTGTTGATTATTTAAAAGAGTACGGTTACGAAGTCATTAAGCAGGAGGAAGAATAACATGTCAGCACATGTACACGCTGAGTTAATGTTGCAGTATGCTCAAGATGCGTTGAAAACTGATAAGCCGTGGTTGTTGTGGGAAATAGGTGACGGCGCTGACGGGTGGGATGACTTAGATGATCATCCATGGTGGATCAAAGATTCTGAATATCGCCGCAAGCCTGAAATGATCACTGTCGGCGGTGGAATAAGTTTTCCTACACCAGTAAAGCATAAGCCGAAAGAAGGTGAGAAATTTTGGATTCCAGATTTTTACACATTAGGGACTCATACACATTACTGGGAAGATGATGAGTTTGATAATTGTCTGCTGAATAATGGGATGATTCATTTAACAGAAGATGCCGCTCAGCAGCATTTAGACGCATTAATTAAAATAAACCGGGGTGAATTTTAGTAATATGGAGTAAAGGCCAGTGGACGGCTCAGGGGTAATAAACAATTAATGTAATTAAAGGAATCACTCATGTCAGATAAAAATGAAGTGGCTATCATTGATATAAAACCAGAACAAGCGCCGGTTATTTATATTCCAAACGGGCTTGATGCGTTTTTAAATAAAATTAGAGAATCGGTAAATGAAATTCCAGATGTTACGACAAAAAGAGGCCGTGACAGAATCGCATCATTAGCTGCGCAAATATCACGCAGCAAGACAGCTATAGAAAAGCCAGGTCGCGAATATCTTAAGCGACTCAAAGAAGCGGTAAAACCAGCGGAGCAAGAAATTAAGCGCTTTGTTGATGCATGCAATGAGCTACGTGATGAAGTTCGCAAGCCGCTCGCCGACTGGGAAGCTGAACAAGAGCGTATTAAGCGTGAAGAGGAAGCACGTAAAGCAGCAGAGGAACTGGCAAAGCAAATCGAAACTGATTATGAAATTGCTCTGCTAATGGATGAAAAATTTGATAGAGACCTGGCAGAAAAGAAAGCCGAACAGGAACGCCAGAGTGTTGCTCGCGAGGAAGAAATCAAGCGGCAGGCAGCAGAGCAGGCCCGCATTGATGCTGAGCGCAAAGCTTTGGCTGAAATTGAAGCCGCAGCACGACGCGAAGCTGAAGCAAAAGCGGCGACGGAGAGAGCTGAACGTGAAAAGCTGGAAGCGCTAGAACGTGCCGAACGTGAAAAACAAGCTGCAATTGATGCTGAGCGGCGCAAGTCGGAAGAAGCAGAGAGAGTCCGTTTGGCTGAAATTGAGCGTCAAAAAACAGAGGAGGCAAAACGACAATCAGATGTTGAACATCGTAAACGTATTAACAATGAATCTCTGCAAGAATTAATTAAAGCCGGAATTACAGAAGAATGTGCAATGAATTGTATCAGAGCTATAGCAAACGGCAAAACAACTCACTTAAAAATCATCTATTAATTATGAAAATCAACAAGCAACTTTTCAATTTAGCTCAGTCTAAAGCCAGAATCGCTTTCAAAATAGAAAGTCAAATTGAATGGTTTATAGCAGTGCAATATTTGAGGCTATCATATGAATATGATTAAAGAGTGGCTCTTTGCTATGTTATTTCCCGCTTATTTAATTCTATTTACGACGTTAATTTTAATTTTTCTGAGATAAAAACATGAAAACTCGTGGACAAATAGCTGATGAGAGATTATTGGCTTATGAAAAGATATTATTCAAAAATTCTTCGGAAGAAGAAATCATTGAACAAAAAATTGAAAGCAAGAGAGATGAGTTAACTTTAGAATCGCTCAAAAAAGTTATCAGAGATGCTCGAATCTGCGGATTCATATTGAGTAACGATGATTTGAATGGACTTGCTGACTCTGATTTCATTGACGAATATTTTTATGACGTTCAAACGGAAATATTGAAATCAATCTCAATGATTGAACGTTATCTTGAATTGAGTCAAGCACAAGACCCAACGGAACTTGAATTAAATAATACCAGCGGATGGTTTAATTGGGAGGCAAACAATGAAACCCGGCATTTATTATGACATATCGAATGAAGATTATCATCTTGGACCCGGAGTCAGTAAATCACAGTTGGATGTGATCGCAAAAGAGGCGGCGCTTTTATTGTGGGACAAGGACGCTCCCGAAGATGAAGAGAAAAAGGATGCGCTTAATATGGGAACGGCTCTTCATTGTTTATTGTTAGAACCCGACGAGTTCAATAATCGATTTATCGAAGCACCGAAGTTTAATCGTCGAACTAACGCAGGGAAAGAAGAGGAAAAGGAATTCATAAATGAATGCGAAAAAACAGGGAAAATCGTAATGGACTATGAACAGCATCGGAAGCTGAAAATTATGCGTGATAGCGTCATGGCTCATCCGGGAGCCAGGCTTCTTTTGGAAGCAGATGGATATTGTGAATCATCAATTTACTGGAATGACGCAGAAACAGAGGAGTTATGCAGGATTAGGCCGGATAAGCTAATACTCGACAAAGATATCATTCTTGATGTTAAAAAAGTTTCAGATATCGATAGATTTCCCACTCATATCGAAGAATTCCGCTATCACGTACAAGATGCAATGTATAGCGAAGGATATCGACAATACACGAATGGAACGATCCCTACTTTTTGTTTTCTTGCAGTTAGTGAGTCTATCGACTGCGGTAAATATCCTGTTCGCTTGTTTGTATTAGATCAATACGACAGGGAAGTTGGTTTCAATCTATTTCGAAGAGATTTAGATGTATATCACAAATGCCACTCAACGGGTAACTGGGGGCTGGGATTTGAAAAAATTCAACGCCCAATCTGGGCGAGGAGAAGAGATGAATAATAGTGTTATTAACCCGTTTAGCTCAAGTGCGCAACAAGCAAATGGAATGGTTGCAGTTGAGCAACAAAGAGCCATACAAGAAGTTCAGGCCGCGATGGTGATAGCTAAAAAATTCCCGCGTGACCCCATCACTGCAATGGACAGAATTTTGCAGGCATGTACACGCCCTACTCTTGCTGAAAGTGCCTTGTATTCTTACTCACGAGGCGGCGCTGAAGTGACAGGACCAAGCATCAGGTTAGCTGAGGCCGTTGCTCAAAACTGGGGAAATATACAGTTTGGTATACGCGAGCTTGAACAAAAAAACGGTGAATCGTCTGTTGAAGCGTTCGCGTGGGATATTGAAACAAACACACGTCAAGTTAAGACCTTTACTGTTCCGCATGTTCGATTTACGCGACAGGGAAAGAAAAAGCTGGAAGATCCACGCGATATCTACGAAATGGTGGCAAACCAAGGATCAAGGCGTTTGCGGGCGTGTATTTTAGGGGTGATACCCGGTGATGTTATCGAAGCGGCAGTTAATCAGTGTGATGTGACACTCAGAAGCAATGCTGATACATCCCCTGACGCTATTAAGAAAATGATTGCAGTATTCAAGGATGAATTTGGTGTTACCAGTGAGCAAATTCAGAAGCGCATACAGTGCCGTGTTGAAGCCATGCGCCCCGCTCAAATGGTCCAGATGAAGAAAATCTATGCAAGCTTACGTGATGGTATGTCAAGTGTAGACGATTGGTTTGAGAAACCCGAAACCACTCAAAATAAAGTTGACGAACTAAATAATATGGGAAATTCAACAAATGACAGAGGAAACGAATAAATATATTGGCAAGCCGTGCCCGCAAGGACACACTCTCAGATATATGGCAAACGGGAATTGTGTTGAATGTCAGATTGCCGGTCAAAAGAAGTCGAAAAATAAAGCTCAAAAGCCCAAGCGAGAAAGTAAAAATAAAGTCAATCCCGATGATTTTACCCATCGTGTATTTATTATTGGAAATCCTGAAAGAGTGAATAAATTATGAATATGTATATTTGTATTTATGGGCCACCTAATACAACATCTCCAACAAACATTCAATTACCATGCAATTT
>NZ_CAWNXG010000098.1:0-3563 GCF_963878145.1 Photorhabdus sp. S10-54
CAAGAATATCCTGCCACAAAAAATTAAGTTGGTCGGATTTAAACTTGGGCCTCGGGAAGCCTTCCCGCTTTTGCTTCCCGTTGCTCGCCCATAACCTTATCGTGTGTGGTGTTACACCGTACCGATCTGCAAGTTCTTTTGTTTTGACGTAGGGTGATTGATTCATTTTTCATCTCCTTTTTGATAACCGTTCTCCAAAATTATCCGTGCCACTGTTGCCGGAGTTGTTTTGTCTGACCAGACTAAATCATCAATCAGGAAATTCAGTTCAGCAGCAAGTACGGCTTCTAAGTCTTTGGGCCAATACTCATATGCAATATCACTGTAATAAGAATCCTCGATGACTTTAAGTGTCACCAATATCATATCTTCTGATGTTCTGGCGGCTTTTCTGTAACCGGCATTCCAGACAGCATCAGTGATATAGGATGGATCACCCCATGCCGAAGCTATTACTTGGGTTAAGTGGAATGAATTATTGATCATACTTTTTCCTCACTGAACTGAAAATGTGATAGTTTGCACAACGTCAACAGAGTACGTTCCTTCATCTTCGCCACCGATGAGTATTGTGAAGTTCAAGGGCCATTCATGATCACATCCGCCGTGGGAATGCCAAAAATCTTCTGCCGCATCTTCAGCGATACTGTCCGGGGCAAAATATGGCGTGTGGCTTTTATACCTGCCTTTGACTCCCTCAACTGTGTATTCAAAGTACATTACTCACCTCCTCTGGTGATTCAGGTAATTCCATCCAGTGAGTTACATTAGATCTGTTTTCTTCAAAATCCCCGACACGGTGATTAAACCGATCGCAAGTAACAAATCCTTGGGCATCAGTTACTAAAAGGGTGTTGCTCCCAATCCTCTCACTAGGTAGCGCATCCTCAATCGATATCCACTCAGGGGTTACTCTGTCACCCAGTGAGATAATTACTGGCCTGCCGCCGAGAATGTTGGTATTGATGGAAAAAGTTGGTTCTTTGCCATCGGCATATTCAACAACAAATGTCATTTTTCCCACTTGTGAACTCCTTTTTTATTTCTTTATTACGTGATTTGCGGCGTTTCTTGGTCTTCTTAACGGGTGTTAACTTCACATTCGCCACTTGCGGCGCTGGTGGCAGAGGAGGGCAAACGCCCTCGTGAATGTAAAAATTACGTTTCATGCGATGAATGATCCGCTGTGTATAGTCCCTGCCATCGTCGATATGGAATGCCGTTCTGACCAGTTCATCATCGGTATCTGTTATCGGGTGATGTTCTTCCGTCACTGTTCGCTCTCCCTGAAAAGGATTTTGTATGCCCGCAATACGTGCGTTGTTTTGCCTGTGATGACGGTTTTCTTTAATAGAAAGCCGACAGACGAAGCGCGAACAGATGTCATAAACAGGGCGGCATCGACACAACGGTTATGTTTGCGGCGTTCAGTTATAAAGCTGGTCACAATGATTTTTGAAACCATACCTTCATCAAGATATTTGATTTTCATAATTCCCACCCCCTCATTTCCCGCTCTATTACTTCGAAAATATCCTCTGGGCAGGGCATGACTATAAAAACAGGGTTGCCGTAATACTTGTTCGTCAGCGGGCAGAACCGAAAGCGGCAAGCTGTCTTCATGCCGGATGGCTCCATTATCATCGTTCCCACCCCATCAAACATCTGAGAGGGGTAGGACAGATACTCGGTGCGAAAGAACGGCATAACATCCTGCTTCTCTGTTGGGATGATTTTGTCAAAATCAGGAAAACGACCATTCAGTATTTTCAGATTATTAAAGCCAAACAGGCGACCATCTTCATCGTAGTGAAATGCCTTGCTACCTCCCTCTAAGTCTATCTTTGTGTTTTCAGCGGCTTCTGGAATATCGCCATCAAACCGAATAATTAGGTCAGTCTCAGTGTCAATGTTGTGCTCCATACGAACGGCAACATGCCCGTTAGCAGCCTCAATATATTTAGGTGATATATGCACCCCGGTTAATCCGGGGTATTTTTCCGCCCGTTCTTCTTTGGCCACACAGACCAGTGCGGCACGTAATAAATTGGTATCAATAATCATGTGAGTCTCCTGTCAATGAAAGACGGGCATAGAGTCAAACTCGCCAGACTCTGCCGATTTGATTAATTCATCATGCAAGATAGAAAGCCCCTCGCGCCCTTTCTCAGATAGCCAATTGCCGTTCTCTGGCTGCATATTGATAAAATCCATGTACATTCTGACCGCCATATCCGCCCCGTCTTCGCTACCGGACCGCTCAAAGGCGAACCCCTCAATATGGGTTGCTAACATCACGCGCTCTACTAATGGGTAGACCGTGATTGCAGATACACCATTAACGTAAATCGCCGCGGTATCGGTGCCGCCTTTGTCGTTATCAACTTCACGAGTACCGTTTCTGTCTATTTGCTCTCGCACAAACGAGGCTGATACAACCCATCGCCACAACATCAACCGTTGATCGCTGGTCGGCGCATGGAAGCCTGCTTTCCAGCCCTGAGAAATAGCTGCTATCAATTCAAAGCCCAGTAATAAATCATGGTCATATTGACCCGCGTCCAACGATACCAATGCCTCCGCATAGCTCATGGTTTTGCTGTTCGCTGCCTCAGTGATGACAATGACGCCATATTTGCCGTAATCAAATGATGTTTCGGGGTGATATTTGTTCATTATTTATCTTCCCATTCTATAACCTGAAACAGTCCCATTTTGGGGTGATACCCTTTCGTTTTTCATTTCTGTTTCCTTATATTTGGCGTAAACACGTTAAGCCTATTTATGCCAATTGATTGTGAATAATTAAATGTCATATTATTTAATGAAGGTAATGCCGAATACCTCTAGCTAATTCATTTTCCATCGAACAGAGTAATTTATTCCTTAGCTGGATAATGACTTCTTTTTCCTCATTTACAATGTCCAAACTTTCTCCTGTTGTATATTCAACATGGCATTTATTTAAGTCTTCATCAAACGAGATAATAATTTCTAATCGTGCCGCCATTATTCACCCCTCCTTTTATCAGAAGATAAAAAACGGTGCCAATTCCATATCCAGAACTTAAATACCATCACATTGTATGAAGCAAGCTGTTTATATGTTTTTAATCCAAGTTCAGATAGTACGCGCTTTCTGACTTGATATACCCATAAGTTGCGGTAATGAAAAAAAACTATGACCGGTAAAAGCAGTATAAGAAATAAAGCTTCCATGATTAATCCTCCCATCCGATAACCTGAAATAAGCCCATTTTTGGGTGATACCATTTGGATTTACGTTGTTCGGCTTCACCCATCATCAGACGGAAAGCGTTCATGAAGTCCTCTTTAAATACGACTTTCATCGGACGAGGTTGTCCGTCTGGTGTCATGATAGTAATGCTGTCCGTTGGTACGTTGTACTGTTCAGCTAAGGTACGGCACTTGGCATTGGTCAATCCTGATTCAGTCGCAGCCAGAGAGAACCCAATCCAGCCCGTGGGAATAGCGCCTTGCTTGATTTGCTCAATGGTTTCATGAACCTGTTCAACTTTTTCTTCAACCTGGTTAAGGCGGCG
>NZ_CAWNXG010000099.1:0-3438 GCF_963878145.1 Photorhabdus sp. S10-54
CTTTTTATTTTGATATTATGGTAAACAGACTGATCAGCAAAAACACTCTCTTCACTTTCACCGGAAACCCAAGCCCAGGCTCTAAGCGCAACTTTTTGTTGATCACGGAGTGTATTCAAATCCTTAGAGTTATAAGCCTGCCAGACCGCTACATAAGCTTGTTGTAATTGCTGGCGTTGCTCCGGGGTATCGGTATAAGGAGTTGCTTTCTCCCATTCCCATTCAGGCAATCCACTAACTTTTACATTCCTGCTAAATCGGTATAAGGTCATATTGGGTGGAAATTTCCGGCTCTTAAAGAACTTTTTATCTTTATGTCCAGCTTCCACATTTTCTGCCTGTATCACATGACGTACCACCGGTGTGCTAATAGCAGCATATTTCGCTTCATTCGCGGGTGTTGTTGCCACAGGCTGACCATTTTTATCAATTGCCACTTCAATTGCCGTCAACACTTCACTTTTTTTACCACGCATGGCCGTCAATTCCAGACTACATTTTGCTTCAGGATTAAAGTGGTTACGGGTTTCATCTGATAGCTTATCCGAGGAAAACCAACCCAGGGCGCCAAATTCCAGACTGATTTCATTTTCACCGTTTGTCATAAATAACATGGAAGCCGTACTGGCAGTACCAAATCCCCGGCCACTCCGGGCTGAGTTTCGATTATCCATGCCCGTTACGCCATTGGTTTTGATGTCACAAAAGGCATATTGGATATCGAATAAACTGCGAATATACAACCTCGGCTCATTTGCATTAGCACCTCGCATTACTATCACACCTAAACCAGACATAATAATCACGCCTAATAATAGCAATAACCATTTTAATCTCATTTTATCCTCACATTCCGGGTAACCCGGTGATAAGTGGAATATTATTCAATTTTAATATTAACCCAATTACAATCCCAATGTCGCTTCACAATCACCAAACGCTGTATTGATATCACCGACTTTTATTGCATTTCCCATCAAGAAAAAATATCGGGCCAAATAACCCGATATTGCTACCCATTAAATTACCTGAACAAAACGACCATTAATTAATGAAAAGATTGGTGCGACGGTAGCCAGAATAGTATCGCCATCTTCATCAACATAATAGTAGGATATTGGGGAATTTTCTGGATCTGATTTATTCACCAATCTGACCATTCTGCCCTGATTCATTATTTTAACGGTATAGTTATCCCAATTAATTGGCTTCATTTTGAAACCTTTTTCGTTGATATCACTGTAAGCAGATTGATCAGCAAAAATACTCTCTTCACTTTCATTAGTAGCCCAAGCCCAAGCTTTGAGCGCAACTTTTTGTTGATCACGGAGTGTATTCAAATCCTTAGAGTTATAAGCCTGCCAGACCGCTACATAAGCTTGTTGTAATTGCTGGCGTTGCTCCGGGGTATCGGTATAAGGGGTTGCTTTCGCCCATTCCCAATCAGGTAAGCCACTAATTTTTACATTACGACTAAACCGGTATAAGGTCATATTGAGTGGATATTCTTTCGGATCAAAATACTTTTTCTCTATATGCCCAGCTTCTATTTTTTCCGCCTGTATCACATGACGTACTACCGGTGTGCTAATAGAGGCGTATTTCGCTTCATTCACGGGTGTTGTTGCCACGGGCTGACCATTTTTATCAATTGCCACTTCAATTGCCGTCAACACTTCACTTTTTTTACCACTCATGGCCGTCAATTCCAGACTACATTTTGCTTCAGGATTAAAATGGTTACGGGTTTCATCTGATAGCTTATCTGGGGAAAACCAACCCAGAGCACCAAATTCCAGACTGATTTCATTTTCACCATTTGCCATTAATAGCATGGAAGCTGTACTGGCAGTACCAAATCCCCGACCTTCACGGGCTGAATCTCGATTATCCATTCCCGTTACGCCATTGGTTTTGATGTCACAAAAGGCATATTGGATATCGAATAAACTGCGAATATACAACCTCGGCTCATTTGCATTAGCACCTCGCATTACTATCACACCTAAACCAGACATAATAATCACGCCTAATAATAGCAATAACCATTTTAATCTCATTTTATCCTCACACTCCGGGTAACCCAGTGATAAGTGGAATATTATTCAACTTTAATATTAACCCAATTCACAATCCCAGTATCTCTTTACAATCAACCAATTCTGAACTGATATCACCAACTTTTATTGCATTTCTCATCAAGAAAAAATATCGGGCTAAACAACCCGATATTGCTACCCATTAAATTACCTGAACAAAACGGCCATTAATTAATGAGAAAATCGGTGCAACGGTAGACAAAACCGTTTCTCCATCTTCCTCATCAACGTAATAATAGGATATCGGAGAATTCTTTAAGTCCGACTTATTCACTAACCTAACCATTCTACCCTGATTCATTATCTTAACTTGGTAGTCATCCCAGTTAATTGGCTTCATTTTGAAACTTTTTATTTTGATCCTACGGTAAACAGATTGATCAGCAAAAACACTCTCTTCACTTTCGCCAGTGGCCCAAGCCCAAGCTTTGAGCGCAACCTTTTGCTGATCACGGAGTGTATTCAAATCCTTAGCATTATAGGCCTGCCAAGCAGCCATATAAGCCTGTTGCAATTGTTGACGTTGTTCCGGGGTATCAGTATAAGGGGTTGCTTTCACCCACTCCCATTCAGGTAAACCACTGATTTTTACATTTCGATTAAACCGGTATAAAGTCATATTGAGTGGAAATTCTTTCGGATAAAAATATTGTTTCTCTATATGCCCAGGTCCTACTTTTTCAACTTGTATCACATGACGCACTACCGGTGTGCTAATAGCAGCATATTTCGCTTCATTCGCGGGTGTTGTTGCCACAGGCTGACCATTTTTATCAATTACCACTTCAATTGCCGTCAATACTTCACTTTTTTTACCACGCATAGCCGTCAGTTCCAGCGTACATTTGGCCTCAGAATTAAAGTGATTGCGGTCTTTATCTGATAACGCATCCGAGGAAAACCAGCCTAGCGCACCAAATTCCAGACTGATTTCATTTTCACCATTTGCCATTAATAGCATAGAAGCTGTACTGGAGCTACCAAATCCTCGCCCTTCCAAGGCTGAATTACGGTTACTAAACCCGGTTACTCCATTGGTTTTAATATCACAAAAAGCATACTGAATATCGAATAAACTACGGATATACAACCGCGGTTCATTTGCATTAGCTCCTTGCATTACTACAGCACCTAAACCTGACATAATAATCACTCCTAATAATAGCAATAACCATTTTAATTTCATTTTATCCTCACATTCCGGGTAACCCGGTGATAAGTGGAATATTATTCAACTTTAATATTAACCCAATCCACAATCCCAGTGTCTCTTTACAATCAACAAATGCTGAACTGATATCACCGATTTTTATTGCATTTCCCATCAAGAGAAAATATC
>NZ_CAWNXG010000100.1:0-3876 GCF_963878145.1 Photorhabdus sp. S10-54
AAATTGCATGGTAATTGAATGTTTGTTGGAGATGTTGTATTAGGTGGCCCATAAATACAAATATACATATTCATAATTTATTCACTCTTTCAGGATTTCCAATAATAAATACACGATGGGTAAAATCTTCTAACTTTACTATTTTCTCGATTTCTCTTTTTTCCTTTTTCCTTTTTTTGTCTTTATGTCTCTGACATTCAGTACAGCTACCATTAGACACATATCTTAGCGTGTGCCCTTGCGGGCACGGATCGCTATTGAATTTTTCACCGTACATTAAATTACCCTCATATTTTAAAATGGAGAGAAATTATCGTCGTATTGCTCATATTGATGATTATTTTGATTTTGATAATTGTTGTAACTGTTATGCTGCGCTGATTTATTTCTCTCATCTTTATCTTTTAAAGTTGAAACAATCTTATTTACAGCTTCAGCAACTTTACTTTCCTCAATTTCTTGCAAAGTTTGTCCAGTCTTAGCAACGAACGGAATTCTTATGTCAAAGCTGAATGTATCGCTTCCATCCGTTCTTTTTGTTCTCAGAGTTTTTTGTAGCACCAGACCGATTATTTTCCCTGCCAGCTCTGGTGCTATACATGTATTCGCATCTTTCGTTACTTGAGTTAATTGTTTAACTCCGGCGCAGCCCATAATAGCATTAATCATGTTAATGCCGTATTGGTTATCCGTGCCGTCATTTTTCTTACAACAAACATTCAAGTAATTAACTTTTCGCCCATCGTCGGACTCGCCAGAAATTTCAATAAAGTGGGCGCCTTCTTTCCCCCTTGTAAATTTAGCTTCATTGATAGTGATAATATAAGCCCCGCTTTCTGTGATAAAGCCACTCTGACCGGCAGATAAAGCAAGTTCTTTGTTATAAACAAACATAACATTATTCATTTCATTTAACCTTATTTGTTGATTTCATAATAATTACAAATTGTTTCGTCGATAACAGCTAAATCATTCTCTATTTCATGTTTATCAAACATACCCATCGGGGATTTAACTGTATCGTAACCATTATTTCGAGTTGAGAAAAAATAATTGTCATCCTTGACAATTGTTCTTAATACTATTGTGAACATTCCCTCAATTGTTATTTTTTCATCCAGCATTTTTCCTATTGTTTTTATTTTAACTTTCCCTGTCTGTGTCTCTTCCGTATGAGACAGAAAATAAACCCGTAAATCGTCAGGGGTTCCATTTATTGCTTTGTCAATAATATTCCATGCATGACTACCGATTTCCGTAAATTTATCGAATGACTTTTCGTCAGAGCGGCGCATAAATTCATTTGCCATTACATATTGAAAATCATCAATAATGACAATTTTCTTTCCGTATGAATGAGCTTTTATTATTGCACCCTCGATATGATTATATTTATCTGAAATGAAAACAGAGGTTTCTGGATTTTCCCTGTCCCACAATTTCCATGATGATGATTTAAAAGGTAATGGTTTTCTTATTGTCTGGACCAGTAAACAATCTGCCGGATTTAAATTTCTAAGACTCGTTGACTTCCCTGTCCCCGATTCCCCTAAAATTAATGTTGCAGTTCCCATATTTAATTACCTCGACAACCAATAATTGATTGTGAATTCAACATCAGGATCAATATCAGGCTGTTTTAATAACCATGAAAAATAGCCAGGATTAATCTGCTTGACCTCTTCAAATGTCATCCCCTTATGCTTGCCGAATTTGAACGCATGCAGCAATGAGGGCTGATTGCTTATTTTCAACATTTCCTTATCTGACCAGCCCGACACTTCTTTGATACGTTTAAATAATGCTGCGGTGACTATGCAATCATAGAGGGCTCTGTGTGCGTGTAACCCATCTGGAACACGAACATCCAGTTTCAGTGCATAGCGTAGATACTGATTGCTGTGACTTTCCATATCAGGCCATAAGCGCTTTGCTAGTTTTAATGTGCAGATAAACGGAGCATCCATTTTCGGCATCATCTTTTTGTCGAACTCAGCATTGTGAGCAACCATGTAATCAGCACCTTTGTAGCTCCCGATAACTTCATCAATCAGCGGAGAATTAATCACCATCTCATCAGTAATATGATGAGTTGCCATTGCTGACACTGAAATGTGTTTTTGAGGGTTTATTAAATAGGATTGTTGTGTTGAATAATTGACTTGCATATCAATGATATCAATACTTGCTATTTCAACAATACCACTGTCTAAATCACACGTTTCTGTATCTACTGCTCTGTATATTGTCAAAATTAGTCTCCTGTCCAAATTCCACCGTACCGATGTGTTGGATTATCCCCGTGATAAAGATCATACTCTTTTCGCTGATGGGTTTTGAAATATTCCTGCCACTCCAAAGCCCTCTGATTTTCCCGCTCACTAACTAAATGAGCAGGAAGTGGCGGATGATTTAATGCGGCATTAAGATTTGCATTCCATAGTTTTTCTGCGATTGCCATATCTGATAATTTAAAAACGTTTGGGTGAGGTTTTCCGAGAATTATTTCCCTGATTGCTGCTATAGCTTCCTGCTTGTTTTTAAAGGTGCCCGGTCCTCTTATTAGATATCTCATGTGAAATCTCCGTTAAATTCGATTAAGCTAATCGGCATATTCCTATCAATTCCTTGAATAGAGCGCTTATATTCAATTTTCATGTGCTCGATAATTTCTTGATCTGAATAGCCAATTTCATTATAGAATTCCGTTTCTTTATTCCCCTGATGTTGATGAGCGTTCATATTACAAAGCCTCGATTTTATAACCCCTGATTTCGAAATATTCTTTTATTTCATTGAAGCAAAGATTAGTTGAATTAAGCACTTCTTCGGAATTTCCCTGTATAACAATATTTCCAGTTATTTCAATTTCATTTGCTCTGTTAGTGTGATTGACTTTAAAAGAATCACAATTGACTATAAGCATAATTACCTCAGAAAAATTAAAATTAACGTCGTAAATAGAATTAAATAAGCGGGAAATAACATAGCGAAGAGCCACTCTTTAATCATATTCATATGATAGCCTCAAATATTGCATTGCTATAAACCAGTTTATTTCGCTCATTAATTGTTTTGCTATATAAGTTTCACATTGAGCTAACTCAAAAAGTTGTTTGTTGATTTTCATGATATACCCCTGAGCCGTCCGCTGGCCTTTACTCCATATTACTAAAATTCACCCCGGTTTATTTTAATTAATGCGTCTCGATGCTGCTCAGCGGCATCTTCTGTTAAATGAATAAAGCCGTATTCTAATTTTTCTTTCTCGAGGTTATGGTCGCCCCAGAATCTCTGAAAAATACTTGGTCCCGCAACCCAATACTCTTGCCCCGCTTTTAACTCATAATCAATCGGCTTTGGAAAACTAATTTTACCGATTGTTATCATTTCAAGCTTGCGGCGATATTTAAATTCCGGGTTCCAGTTTGGGTGATGAAAAATATCTTCCCATAACTCATTGGCATCATCATACATTTCCCAAAGCAGCCAAGGTTTATCTGTTTTAAAAGCATCTTGAGCATATTGCAGCATTAATTCAGCGTGTACATGCGCGGCCATATTATTCTTCCTCCTGCTTAATGACTTCGTAACCGTACTCTTTTAAATAATCAACAATGGATTCTTCATCAATCATCTTTAGTATATCCTCAGGATAAAACTCATTAATTATTCTTTGTAAACCATTGTCATTTACTCCAAATACTTCAACTGAGATTTCTTCTATTGCAGAAGACGTAATTTGTACAGCAGAAGACGTAATTCGTACATCTTTACATAATATTTCAAAACTATAAGTGTTTCGTATGTTTACCATTATATTATTCACCTGCTATTTCTATGTTAATGTGATTATCGGGTAAATCGAAACCGCAG
>NZ_CAWNXG010000101.1:0-3614 GCF_963878145.1 Photorhabdus sp. S10-54
ATGGCACGGTTGTGGAAATCGACATCCGAAAGTATTTCAACACAATACCCCATATTGAGCTGATGAGTTTACTGCGGAAGAAGATATCAGATCGCCGTTTTCTCAGACTGATTGAGGTCTTAATAACGGCGCCCGTCATAGTGGATAAAGAGACATCCCGCAATATGCGCGGGTGTCCGCAAGGTTCAATTCTGTCACCAATATTGGCCAATATCTACCTGCATCATGTCATAGACGAATGGTTTGATGAAATCAGCCATTCTCATATTCATGGACGGGCAGAGATGGTGAGGTATGCCGATGACAGGGTATTTACCTTTCAATATTCCAGCGAAGCTAAACGCTTTTACAAGGCGCTACCCAAAAGACTGAATAAATTTGGTCTTGAGCTGCACAGTGACAAATCGCAGTTAATTCCGGCGGGTCACATAGCGGCAATGAGAGCCAGCCAGTCTGGAAAGCGCCTGCCGACGTTTAACTTTCTGGGGTTTACCTGCTATTGGGGGAAAACACGAAAGGGTTTCTGGCGGTTGAAGTTAACCAGCCGAAAAGACCGTTTTGCCGCCAAATTGAAGGGCCTCAGGGATTTCCTCTGGAAGAATCTGAATGCAACCGACAAAAGGCTCATCCTGAATACCGTCATCAGAGTCATCAGAGGCTGGATAAATTATCACGGTATTTCTGATAACCAGAGACGAGTCGGGCAGTTTATCTACCAAAGTACGCGAATAATCTATCGATGGTTCAACCGTCAAGGAGGACGTCGCCGATTGACGTGGAAGAAGCTGAATCTGATCTTAAAAATGCTGGGTTATCCGTCCAGATGGAAAACACGTTCAATGTTCAATTCTCGCTGAATATGTGTGTGGGGACATAGATCTGTCGGGAGCCGGATGCGGTAGTTCCGCACGTCCGGTTCTGCGGAGGGGGCTGTCTGGGTGACCGGACAGCTCTACTCACCCCCCACCCTGTGAGAGGTACGCTAGCAGGGTATTTTATTTTAGAGGGAACCATCATGCAAAACGTTACGCTTATTGGTATCGATCTCGGTAAACATTCCTTCCATGTCCACTGTCAGGACAGGCAGGGTAACGCCCTGCTGCGTAAGAAGTTTTCCCGCACTCAGCTTATTAATTTTCTCGGTTCCTGCAAGGCTGCAACCGTAGTGATGGAGTCCTGCGGTGGGGCGCACTTTATGGCTCGCCGGATCGCTGATTTAGGCCATGAGGCAAAGCTGATTTCTCCGCAGTTCGTCCGTCCTTTTGTTAAGAGTAACAAGAACGATTTTGTCGATGCTGAAGCTATCTGCGAGGCAGCTTCCCGGCCCTCCATGCGCTTTGTGCCCCCCGCACAGAAGACCAACAGGCGATGGCCGCCCTCCATCGCGTCAGAGACTCACTGATACGGCAACGCGTTAAAACCACCAATCAGATGCACGCTTTTTTGCTGGAGTTCGGCGTCAGTCTGCCGCGCGGTATTGCCGTGATACGACGTCTGGCCGCTGTGCTGGAAGAAAATGACTTTCCGCCTTATCTGGCAAGGGTTCTGAGCAGACGCCACAGTCATTATGTTTACCTCAGCGGAGAAATTGAGGAAGTCGATAAGGAACTGAAAACGCATCTGGCGGAAGATGAAACCGCGCAACGCCTGCTGACCATTCCTGGCGTTGGGCCGGTAACGGCGAGTCTGTTAGCCATGCGGCTGGGGGACGGTAAAAACTATGCCAGCAGCCGTGACTTTGCGGCTTCAACAGGGTTGGTTCCCCGCCAGTACAGCACGGGTGGAAAAACGACACTGATGGGCATCAGCAAGCGGGGTGATAAAAATCTGAGACGGCTGCTGGCGCAGTGTGCCAGGGTCTTTATGCAGCGGCTGGAGCATAATCCAGGGCGTCTGGCAGAGTGGGTGAACAGGCAGCTTGCCCGCCATCACTCGAACGTTGTGGCGTGCGCGCTGGCGAACAAACTGGCACGAATAGCCTGGGCCGTTACGGCACATCAGACGGTGTTCATTAAATAAAAGAGCCAACGAAAAACTGCGTTAGCTCAGTAAGTTAAGCAGTTACCATCTGGTTTTGCGACGACAGATAATTGATGACATGAACGGCATATCGGCCTGCTGATGAACCTGATATAAAAAATGGCTCTCTGAAGCCGACCGGTTTTTAAGGTTCGGCAGGCACGGAACTCATCGTGGCGCGGGCATGACTGCTCACCAGACGCCGAATAGATTTACGCAAGCCCACCATACATCAAAATTTGTGTTGCAAAAACGGGGGTGACCATAGATTTTTATAAGAAAAACCCTGACGATGTAGCCATTTATTCATGCTTAGAATGCTAAAGGTAATATTCCAGAGCTGAGCGACATAGGCCACGATTTCATGTGTGTGATGGAAAAGATGTTGAGATAAGTGGTTGATTAAAAAATCAGTTTGCTTTCGAGAAAGCAAACTATCAGCCCCCCATTATCAGATTTAAGTTTACCTTGATTAAGGTAATCACTGATATGGCGGTCAACGGTGGTCTGATGGAGTCGCAATGCCTGGGCTATCATCACAGAACTCCACCCTTCAGAAGCCAGAAGGATAGCTTTTATTCTGTCTCGTACTTGACCATCACGAGTGGTGTCGTGAAGACGCTCAAGTTTGATTTTTTGTTCTGATGTAATAAATATTTTCATAGTGAGGATAATGATCCCCATTTCGGATAAAATCAAGCATCTTCAATGATTACGGGTATATAGTCAGGAATATTGAATAATTTAACTTTGATATGATAATTCGGTATATATTTTTCATATTGGATTGTTTCTATATTAAGACGAAATAAGGGAAGTGATAATTCCCATGTTTAGTTATTTAGTCAGGTTTATTTGTTATTGTTGTTATTATCTGTTATGTGATCTAAAACGAATTTTATTGTTAATTTTGTTTTGTTTTTTTGACTGATTCGGCATTTCAATCATATGTTTAATTGTAGAATTATTGTTGAAAATATTTTTTGATAAAAATAATTGGAAATTTGATAATGGTAATGTGTTTCTTAATGGTGATATTAGGCTGATTCAATGGGGTTTAATTTCATGGTTTCGCTTTTTTATATATTGGTTTTGTTTTAAATGACTAAATAGGTTTCATAATTCCGCTACACGTGGTTTCCTTCAACCCATTGTCATTGTTATACATAGGGTTGTTAGTAGATAAGGTGTAGCACCATTTTGGAAAGTTATTTAGTAATAATATAGAGTTAAAAGCTGTTGAGGACAGTTTTAATGTGGATGTTGATCTTGTTTACAATGTCTACGTTGGCGGTGTTACTTTGTTGTTATAAGATAATATCGGATATGATTTTTTATCTGAGACTATATTTCCGTGTAATGTATAATAAGCTATGAAAATTGTCTAATCCCTAATTATTTAATTTGTTTTCAGTCAATGAAATTGCAGAAATTAATCAAATTTATCTAAAACAGGAACGAAATGGAACCGTCATTCCGCACCGTATTTCTGATTTAAAAATAGTGTGATCTTACACAGGTTTTTTGTATTGATGACATCGGTGGGGTTGACGGTAATCGCCAATTTTGATCTATTACTTTTATTTGCCGGAAAG
>NZ_CAWNXG010000102.1:0-3568 GCF_963878145.1 Photorhabdus sp. S10-54
ATATCCGCTATACCCCTGACAGCGGGAAATATATCCAGCGGATAACCCCCTTTCCCGCGCGTGAAGGAAAATTGCTGGATTTACGGGACATTGAGCAGGGACTGGAAAACTTGCAACGTTTCCCGACGGTTCAGGCGGAGATGAACATTGTCCCGGCAGAACAACCGGGGGAGAGTGATATTGTGCTGGACTGGCGTCAGTCACGGCACTGGCGAGTCGCCACGTATCTGGATGATACCGGGTCCAAAAGCACCGGCCGTTATCAGGGCGGATTAACCTTTTTTCTGGATAACCCGCTGGCGTTAAGCGACCTGTTCTATCTCTCCGGTGGGCGCGATATTCATGCGTCTGCCGGGAAAGGCAGCCAAAACGACACGCTCTATTACTCGCTGCCCTTCGGCTACTGGATGGCGAGCGTGACCGCCAGTCATTACGATTATATTCAAACAATCGCCGGGCTGAATCAGGCGATTCAATACCGGGGCAAAAGCCAAAACCTGGCGATCCAGATCAGTCGGGTGCTACACCGCAACGCCGACCAGAAAACCCTGCTCAACGGTGAAATTTATCGCCGGGCGTCCCGTAATTTTATTGACAACACTGAAATCGATGTTCAGCGCCGGGAAACCGCAGGCTGGAAGCTGGGGCTGTCCCATCATCACACTATCGGCAACGCCACTCTCGATACCCGGGTGACTTACCAACAGGGCATGCGCTGGTTTGGCGCGCAACCGGCGCCGGAAGAGTATCGCAATGAAGGGACCGCCTTACCTAAAATCACCCAATTCTCGGCGACGCTGGCCGGGCCGGTAACGCTGTTTTCTCAACCCTTCTCTTATCAAACCCAGTATCTGCGCCAGATAAGCGCCAGCCCATTGACGCCCCAGGATCGCTTTTCAATTGGCGGCCGCTGGACGGTACGCGGCTTTGATGGCGAGTTGACGTTATCCGCTGATCGGGGTTGGTACAGCCGGAACGAACTGGACTGGCAAACCCCGTTGCGCGGGCAATCGCTGTATCTGGGGATCGACTATGGCGAAGTGGGCGGACGGGGCAGTGACGCGCTGCTCGGAAAACACCTGGCGGGAAGTGCCCTGGGCTGGCGAGGCAACCTGAAAGGGGTGAGCTACGACCTGTTTGTCGGCATCCCGCTGTCCAAACCCGCCGGTTTCCAAACCTCCCCGGTCACGGCCGGATTCAACCTGTATTGGCAGTATTAATTCAAATAGCAAAACTGCCAGAGGGTAGTGTTGTGTGGAGCAAAAATTATGAACACGCAGTTATATCGTATTATCTTTAATCAGGCCCGTCAGATGTGGATGGTGGTGGCCGAGATAGTGTGTGCCGGACAGGGACGAACCGGACGTCGTACTCGTCGCCCCTCTTCACCGCAACGTTGTTGTCGGCTTACTGCGCTACGGTTTGGGGTGTTATTCGCCCTTGGCGGGATTTCACTCACCGCACAGGCGGCGATTGTGGCCGATGGACAGGTGCCGGGACGTCAGCAGCCGACCATCATTCGCAGCGCCAACGGCACGCCGCAGGTGAATATCCAGACGCCCGGCTCTGATGGCGTTTCTCACAACAGCTACCGTCAGTTTGATGTGGATAAACAAGGGGTTATCCTTAATAACAGCCATCAGGCCACGCAGACGCAACTCGGTGGTATGGTGGCGGGTAATCCGTGGTTAGCCAAAGGGGACGCCAGCGTTATCCTCAATGAAGTCAACAGCCACGACCGCAGTCACCTCAACGGCTGGATTGAAGTAGCCGGGCATAAAGCCGAGGTGATTATTGCCAACCCGGCCGGTATTACTTGTAACGGTTGCGGGTTTATTAACGCGCATCGCACCACGCTCACCACTGGACAAGCCCTGATGGAGCGGGGCCGATTGAAAGGGTTTGATGTCAATCAGGGGGAAGTGCGGATTGACGGGCACGGCATGGACAGCACCCAGCAAAGTTACACCGATATTATCGCCCGTTCGGTGGCGATTAACGCCAAATTACACGCGCAAGACCTGAAAGTGACCACCGGGCGCAATCGGGTGGATGCGGCACACCAGAAGATTGAGAAAAAATCCGCTGAGGCCACTGACCAGCCGGAGTTTGCGTTGGATGTGGCGGCACTGGGCGGCATGTATGCCCATAAAATTAGGCTAATAGGCACCGAAACGGGGGTGGGCGTCCATAATGCCGGCAATATCGGGGCCTCAGCCGGGGACGTGCATATTACCGCCGATGGCTGGATAGAAAATCGCGGCACCATCAGCAGCCGTGACGGGCTGCAATTAACGTCGTCTGCCGATGTCACTAACGCGGGCAAATTGCTGTCACAATCAACGGTGAATTTACAAGCTAAAGGGGCGTTAAAGAATCAAGGCCGGGTGGAAGCCCGCGGCGATACCACGGTCACCGCAGGCACAATATACAGCAGCCATGACAGCGTCTGGGCGGCAGGACTGGATGATAAGGGCAACACCACCCGCCCCGGTTCACTGACCCTGACGGCGCAGCACGTTCAGGCCAATGGCAAAAATCTGGCGACCGACACGCTGGCGATCCACAGTCAACAGATTGACCTGAGTAACAGCCAGACCGCAGCTAGCCAGATTCAACTCACCGCCAGTCAATTGGGGATAAGTACTGCTCGCGCCACCGTCAACGCTGACCGTTTTAGCGCGAAAACCCCCGGCCAGTTTAATAACGACGGCGGGCAATTGGTGGCACAGGAAATCCACCTCACGACGCCGGATATCTCCAACCAGCAGGGGAAAATTAATCAAACCGGGACCGGTGAATGGCGGCTGAATACCCACACGCTGAATAACGGTGGCGGGACCCTGTTCAGTCAGGGCAAACAGCTCACGATAACCACGGACACGCTCGACAACCGTCAGGGCAATATTGCCAGTCACGGCGAAGACCTGCATCTCACTGCGCATCACGCAGATAACTCTCAGGGCACAGTGCAACTGGCGGGCAACGGGAAACTGTCGCTCAACAGCCAACGCTGGCTGGGTGATAAGGGCAAACTACTCACCAATGGCGCCCTGACAATACAAGCCGATGAACTACAACTGAATCAGGCCGAGACCCGCGCCGGGCAGATTACCGTCAATGCCGACACCCTGAGCCATCAAGGGGGTGTGATGCAACAACAGGGTAAAGACGCGCTGTCCCTTACCACCCGGCTGCTGGATAACCAGCACGGCACCCTGGCCGGTAACGGTAACCTGAACCTTAAGGCAACCACGGTCGATAATCGTCATGGCAACCTCGTAGCCGCCGACAAGGGCTCGCTGACACTGACGGTCAAAGACACCTTGGACAATCAGTCGGGCCGACTGGAAGCGGGCAATGCACTCCAGCTTAGCGCCACTCAACTGGATAATCGCCGGGGGAGTATTGTTGCCGCTGGAGAAAACGCTACCCTGACCGTTGGCAAAGCCATTCAGAATGCCCACGGTCATCTTGAAGCCAAAACCCGACTGACTACAACCAGCCAGACACTGGATAACACGCAGGGGGTGTTGCTGGCGCAGCATATCAACAGCCAGACCACCGG
>NZ_CAWNXG010000103.1:0-3514 GCF_963878145.1 Photorhabdus sp. S10-54
CTTGGTTTAGTGGAAACGGTGGATTTGGCGAAAAACGCTCTTCCTAAAGACTCAACTGAATCACTCATATCAGGTAATCACAATATTAAAACAGGTGGAAATTATTCCAGTTTGTCACTAACAAAAAGCGATGGTCGATATGTCTTCATAGAAACCACTTCTCATGAAGCAGATTCTTTTTGTGCAATAGGATATCGTGAGTCTGACTCCTCAAATATAAATGTTGTTCAACTCCCTCGAAAGAACGGCTATGTTGCAATAGCTAATGAACATTATTCTAAATCAGAGTCTGACAGTCGATTTATTCAATTGAATACGGATACAAAAACATCAGGTTATATATTAGCTAAAACTGCAAACTATTATGATGATCCTAATTCACGTCATTTGGGCCGTTCGGGATTTTTGAGGCCTAATGGAATTGATAATCTGGGGGCATTAGCAATTCATATAGCTCATCCTGACGTTGATAGCTCTCAGCACGCTCGCGGGCTTTCTTTCGGGTACGGGGGATATTCAGAAGCATTCAGCGTTTCTACTTACGCTTTCGATGAAAATGGTAACTTCAGGGGGAAACGTAAGATATTAACAGAGGATGATATCCTTGTTGGTATTCCGCTACCGTGGTCTAAACCAACCGCACCAGCAGGTTATCTTATTTGTAGTGGTCAGCAGTTTGACAAATCTATATACCCTAAATTAGGGGAAGCATATCCCTCTGGTGCACTCCCTGATCTACGCGGTGAATTTATTCGAGGTTGGGATAATGGGAGAAGTATTGATTCAGGGAGAGATATATTATCCCATCAGAATTCAACAAAGTTACCTAATCTTTACACCCATGCTGCCTCTGCAAATATAGGAGTATTGGTATCTCCTCCTATTAATCGTTTTTCAAGTGATTATCCATCAGAAATTATGGCTAGTGATTTTGAGGAAGCAGAATTCGGGAGCGGCCAATATTTTACGACCCAATTAAATCCTAACGGTGCAGTTTCATTATCTACATTTCGAGTACGCCCCCGTAATATCGCATTTAACTACATAGTGAGAGCAGCGTAATGACAACACAGAAACAAAAATATTCCCTAGAACCAGAAGCAGCAATATTGGGAAATAACGGATTAGCAATCAAGGCTGGTTGGTTGACAATCTACCATGCGGAACCTTATTCCAGAGAATTTATTGGCGCTAGACCAGAATATCTAATGGAAGGAGTGGGGCTTCCTGCCAATTCCTATCCAGATGCACCAAAACTTCCAGATTCTGATGATATGGCTGTTTGCCGTAGCGAAGATAAAAGTTGTTGGCAAATAGTACCTGATTACCGTGGAAAAACAGCTTATAACAAGCAGACACGAGCACAATATGAAATTACTGCTCTAGGTGAACTACCAGAATTTCTGACATTCAAGCAACCTGCCACTGATTTTGATAAATGGGATGGTAAAAAGTGGGTAATTGATAAAGCTGCTGTAAAAGACAATCAAATTGAACAGGCAGAGCAGTGGCGAGTAACACTGTTACAACAAGCAAACGAAACAGTCGCATTGCTACAACATGCAGTAGATACTGAGCTGGCTTCAGAAAAAGAAAAGCTATTGTTGCTAGATTGGAAAAAGTACTTTGTATTAATGAACCGGATTAATATTTCTTCAGCTCCAGATATTCACTGGCCTGAAAAACCAGAATAAAATAATACCGGCCTGTTTTTCAGGCCGTAGATTTAAGACTTATAAACAAAATTATAGATGTTTATCGTTTCTGAAACCATATCTTTACATCAGAATTATTAACAGATTTTTATTTTGTTCTTTCATAAAATGTCTCTGAATTTTTAAGTGAAAAATAAAAAATTAACTTCATAACTTTATATGCTATTGTAATTCAACCTCCAACACTATATTTAATATTTTATATCAGTCTATAAAAATCACTGAAATAATAGAAAAACTATAAAGAATCATTTTTCAGAAAGAATAACTGATAGCTTTAAAATCGGTGATATTACTTAGAGCAAATAATTTAAATAAATAAAAAATCATATAAATACCCAACCATGTTAGGTATTTATAAAAAGCGACATAAATGCATAATCAAATTAATGAATAATTACTATTTTTTATTACCATAAAAATGATTCATTTTATTCTGGTTGCTCTGGCCATTCAATATTTTTTGCCGTGGTATCCATTCGATTTAACGCGACGCGATATTTTTTCCACTCCATCAACATTGTTATTTCATTATCAGTAGCAATTCCTAAATCAATGGCATCTTGCAATGGTGCCATTTTAATTGAAGCTTGTTCTAATAAATAATATTGTTGGCGGTGATAGGTTTTATTTTTCTGTTCGATAATAGCCTGATGATATAATGCCTTAGCCTCTTGAGCACTGAAACCCATTGAGATTAATTGATGAGGTTCAGCTGGCACATTAACATATTCATAGCCATTTTTATCTACCAATCTATTTAATATTATCATATATCCTCATTATGGTTTTTTTTGATAAAGCGTGTCATATTCTAGGGAGTAAGGTATTGTATTATCAATATATTCTTCACCTAATAACGGATCATTGATGGCTAACGATTTCACCATCCACTTAATTTCTCTATTAAGGTCTGAATTTGACCACCGATATATTTCAACCTCTCCTTCTTCACGTGAATAATGAATTGGTTGGAAATTACTGGTCACAAAATAGGTTAAACCACCACGTAAATAACAACCACTGTAAACATAACAACCTACAACATCACCAGATTTAACATCACCATAGAGAGGATATTTACCATCGACGGGTCTGGCGATGCTTATCATGGTGTAGCGGATCGCTTTTATTGTTTTACGATAGGTTTGATTTATGCGTTTAATATTTAAATATTGTGCATCACCACCCCACCGATGCTCTCCGCCTTCTATTTGTGTAAGTAATCCGGCTACATGTGTCACGCCCTCCCCGAATGGTTTTTTTTCTGCATCATATGGATAGGGCCTATGAAGCGTTAACCAAGAATTCGCTCCGACATTTGGTGGGAAGTCCCACCAAATCGGATAATAGCGTTCAGTACTCAGTCCAGTAAGATCAATCGTGGTGGTATAGCGTGGTTCACCCTGAATATCCGACGCAGTGGGTTTATTGAGCGTGTTATATTCTTGGGCCCAAGGTGTCCATGGTAAATTGTGATATTGGCTGCGTGTATATACCCGGCTGCTGTTATAAACAAAATAACGCTGAATGATCCCAGCAGCCTGTAAAACGACAAGTGAACCGGCAAGTGGTTCAGGATAGTTAGCACCATTTTGAGCGTAAATATTGTAATCTTGGTAATAAATCCCTGGTATTTTATAGTTATCCAAATTTGCCTGATCACCCAAATAAACCGCCTGCTCACTAAAGATATCCTGAGAAGTAATATTGATATCTTCAGATAGGATTTTTCCATTCACTTTCCGGTTGTTTGGAACTGCACCCTTAGCCAAATCCACCGTTTCCACTAAACCAAG
>NZ_CAWNXG010000104.1:0-3349 GCF_963878145.1 Photorhabdus sp. S10-54
GGCCGTCACTGACGGCGGCATGCGTGGTACTGCTGTCATGGCCCTGATTATGGGCCCCCGTCAGCGCATTAACCGCCAGATTATTCAGCACCTGACCGGTGGTTGGTTGGCCGAGGCTGACGCCCGCGCTTTGCTGCTCGACAGTAAAGTCCGCTTTATTGTGAATGTCTTTGAAGCCCAGTGTCCCGGTATTGAGGGTGTTTTTGGCTTTGTCGGCGGTACTTGCTATCACTGCACCATCCAGTTGGGTGTGGTCGCCGACGTTAACCTGATAGCCGCCTTTACCGGCAAACAGCCCGGTCTGCTCCTGTACTGAATCATAGTTGCTGTGCAGTTTATTGCGGCTGGCATTGAGATTCAGGGTGCCGTTAGATTGCGGGCCTACGGTGGCGCTGACTCCGGCGCTGGCATTCTGTTGTCGGCTGTCATAACGCTGGCTGTCCTGCTCGCTGCTGAGGGTCAGATGACGTTTCACGTCGGCAGTAATCTGTTCGCCGCTGACTTGTGCCCCTTTCAGCGTCGTATCCCGGCCACTGTTCAGCTCGACGGTCTGTCCTGCGTCTAACGTGGTGTTATTGTGGCTGACGCCGTTGCCGTTTTCACGGCCGTTACCCCGACTGACATTGGCCGAAACACTCAGACCGGTGCCTCCCGGTCCGGCGGTCAGGCCCACGCCCAGCGAGCTGCCGTGGCTGCTGTTCTTACCGGTGGTCTGTTCGGTGTTCTGGCTGGACGAGAGCGTAATATCCCGACTGGCATTGAGTTGCAGGTCTTTACCCGCCTGTAACTGGCTGCCCTGAATGCGGATATCGCCGTTCGGGCCTGATGTCCCTTTATCGTCACCGTGCGCCGTTATCGTGAGGTTATCCCCGGCAGTGAGGTGGCTGCCCTGTTGGGTGGTCTGGCGGTGCTGCTGTTCTGAACGGGCAGACTGGCGACCGTAGGACAAGCTCACCCCGGCCAGGTTATTATTGCCTTTCTCGTCACTGCCCTGGGCTTCGGCCAGTCGGGCGGCCTGCGTCGCTTGTACCCCGCTTAACGCAGCTTTAGTGTTCTGTAACGCTTTCAGGCGCGGGTCGGCGGTCTGTTGCGCTTCATGGGCCGTTTGCACGGCCGTGTTGATGGCGCCTCCGGCGGCGCCGCTCAGCGCCACGGTTAAGCCGCTCTGTTTTTGTTCGGTTTTTGTCGTGGTGTGATGGCGGTTTTCCGCGCTGGTGACCGCGACCTGTTGACCGGTCAGCGTCAGGTCTTTACCGGCAATCACTTCACTGCCGTGAACCCGGAGTTGTTCTCCCGCGTTGAGCGTCACATTGCCCTGGCTGCTGCCGACCGTGCTGCCTTGGTTAAGCTGGCTGTCACTGTCGGTGGTGACTTTCTGGCTGGCTTTGCCAACGGTAAAACCAATCCCGCCCGTGCCCATCAGGCCCGATTTTTTCTCCTGCCGTAAATGGGTTTCACCGTGAGATTCGGCGGCGGTGGTGACGGTAAGCTGCTGACCGGCGTTCAGGCTGACATCCTGCGTGCCCGCAACATTGCTGCCGCTGATATGCAGGTCTTTTCCGGCCTGTAGATTGACCTTATCGCCGCTGAATGTGGTACTGAGCGCCTGCCGGTCATGCACTTCGTCGTGGGTTTCCACTGACGACTTGGACAGCCAGCCTTTACTGGTTTGTTTACTGTGCTCCACTAAATCGGATGAGGCGGTACCGGTGGTCAACGTCAGGTTATTTCCGGCCTGCGCCGTCAATTGTTGACCGGCATTGACGTGGGCGGCGGTGGCGGTCAAATCTTGCCCGGCTTGCAGGGTCACATCACCGGCGCCGGTTATCTGGCTGCCGATATCCTGTTGTTGGGTCAGATGGCGGTAGTTATCTTTTCCCCAGTCGCCCTGCTCTGTGCGGTGTGTACTTAAGGTATCCAGCGTCAGGTTACGGCCTGCGGTTATCTCGGTGCGACCGTCTTTACCGGCGTTTTTGACGTCACTGGCGGTTAATTGCACATTGTTGATGGCGCTCAGTGATAAAGCGCCCTTATCGTTCTGCACATAGATGCCCGCCGGACGGTCCAGCCAGCGGTTAGCCTCATCCCCGCGCACAGTTGATACACTGGTGATATCGCGACCTTTCAACGTTACCCGGTCATCCCCCTGAATCCGGCCGCCCCGGTTGGTGAGGGTCTGTTGGGCTGTCAAATCCACTTTGCCGCCGCGAATAAAGCCGCTGTTGGTCAGGTTGTTGGCCGTCAGTTGAGTGACGTCACGCCCGCTCATCGTACCGCTGTTGGTGATATCGCCCTGACTGTTAAGGGCCACGGAATTACCGGCGAGTAGTGCGCCATCACTGCTCAGGTCGCCCTGACGGACACGCGCATAAACCTGCGGCACGGTGACCACCTCAGTAGTGCCGTCCGGCAAAGTCACCGTTTGGTTCGTCAGCCAGATAATATCCGAAGTCAGCAATGCCATCTGCGCCGGACTCAAGGCGACGCCCGGCGTTAACTGTTGCTGTTGGCCAAAGGCAATTCCGGCATCCATCAGCGCTTTAAACTGCGCTTCATCGTTGTTGTAGCCGGGCAGATAGCGCCGGCCGGTCAGTTGGGTGATTTGGTCCCGCACCAGTCGCTGTTCATAGAACCCATCGCCCAGGCGTTTGTGAACCCGCGCCGGGTCATGGGTTAACTGTTGCCGCATGTAATCCGAGCCCAGCCACTGTTTATACTGGGTGAATTTCGGGTCGGTCTCGACCAGATAGTGGCTGTCACTGCCCGGCTGCACGGTATACAGGCTGTTATCCGGCAGGCGGGTGTTGGGGGTCACCACGCGTATCACCGGGTCGACTGTTTGCCCTTTCACCGTCTCCGGGGGCAGAGACAGTTCAAACGGCTGACCGGGGGGCAAGACCAGAGGCTGGTCGTTTATCCCGCTCACCGGTTTGACTGCCGTGGGGGCCGCGTGTATCTGACCGGTCTGTCGGTCCGTAATCGTGATATCGGTGTTCTGTGGACGGGTATGGTCCTGCCAGGCCAGCGTTTTCAGGTCAATCGTTTCTGTCACCGGCGCGGGGTGATAACCACTGCGGCTTTTCCCCTGCGAGGTTTTGGTGCCGAACCGGTGCCAGCGTTTGGTTTTTTTAGCATACCAGTGGGTCTGGCGACCTTTATCGGTGGTGATACGTTCGCCCTGAGTGGCGATATTATGCAGCTCGCCGATTTCCCCGCCTAACGCGCCGCCGGCGACAATCTGGCTGTCGTGATTGGTGACCTGCGCGCTGTTGAGCGTGATATGGCCGCCCGCCAGAATTTTACCCGGGTCACTCTGTTTAACCTGAGTTTCATTAACGGTCCGGGTGTA
>NZ_CAWNXG010000105.1:0-3221 GCF_963878145.1 Photorhabdus sp. S10-54
GGGTAACTCCCGTGTCTTTACATACGTGATTAATATAGGCATCGGTATTATTTTCTATCTTTGGCGCCCATCGTGAAATAATGCCGTTTATTGTGTTGATCCCGTATTTACGATGGTAATTCTGAATCACTTTTATCATTGCCCGGATACCATATTCAGGACTGACAAACTGGCAGAAAGACTTATCAGTACGCTGTGATTCCGGTACCAAACCTTGCCAGTCGTCCCCCCAACGGATATTCCCCGGATTATTATTGCGAATGCCTCTGATTTGCATCAGATTTTTCCCCGCTCTTGATCAACTCTTGCAAACAATTTGATAAGCCGATAGCTTCTCTCAAAATTAAAGAAAACACTTAAATATTTGGAGTGACGAATTTGTTTACTGATAAATCGATCTCCCTGCCAGTAATTACGCCATTTACGTATACGTAATAACCTTTTAATTCTTTCTATCATTCTTTTATTCCGGCCTTATTACGCAAAGTCCCACGCATCAACTGACCAAAAAAGTCAGTTCCTAGGTACCCAATAATGACGCTGCCGATGTAAGCTAAGTCTGTACTCAGATTTAGAAAGACGAGTAAGTCACGAATGAACCATGCAATTAACGCACACATCATTGCGTCAATAATTGTCTTCCAGAACTTACCTCCGTTATAGCGACCTCTGAGGTAAGCCATTGTGGCCGCCAGTGCCGCACCTAAACCTTGTTCTTTGACTGATAGCAGCCATAACCATAGCTGCACCCAGATGTCTGGTTGCTTGTCCATGAGTCTCATATTTCCACCCCCGTTGGGGATTAAGTCCCCGCAAGTACGGGCGTGAAAAGAAAAAGGCCTCGAATAGTCGTGGCCTATGCGTAGTGATAAATGGTAGATTTCATACGTATCTTATATTTTGCTTAGTCGCTTTTGCTGCTCTATAAGCTTCCCTATCATTGATAATACGATAGTACTCTTCATAGCCTCTGAGGCTGTCTGATAATAACGGAACAGCGTAATCTCAGGACGCTTTGAATGCTGGAGCGCAATATTAATTTCATTAACTACCGGAGTTAAATTATTCATGCCAATGGTTTCCTTTTAATTTCGTAGAAACATTTTTGCTTTACGCATTCACATTGCCGGCTATGGTTGCCGCCAATAAGCACACATCACAATAATCACCCAATCAGCCAAGCCCGGATTCAGTTCCGGGTAATCAGCGTCGTATAATAAAAAGGCCACGCCATGCGCAGCCTGGAATATGTGGTGACTAGTGCTGATCTTCCGACTTACAGACAGGACGGCATTCGCATGTGAGCCTTACTATCTACCATCATTCCTCTTTAGTGCGCATCAACCTGCCGTAACAAAACAACGCCAGCCATGATCGAGCCCAGCAATTGAGGTCACGTGTTTTTCAACCGTCAATGAACTCCAAGAACGCGGACGAAATCAGTCAGCTAACAAAACATTCCCTCTTCCTAAAAAGAAGTTGGCAAAATGGTTATTTTAACCCCATACGAATATCCCCAAAAAAACAATTAACAATAAAAATAATGAAATCTTAAAAATATATAAAAGGAAAAATATCAAATAATTAAACAATAAAAATCAGCGCAAAACAAAAGAAATAAAATATTTGACAACTAAGAAAAAACAACTACATTAAATATTGAACCATCTCAAGAAAAAACAAAAGGAAATACATTATGAGCGAAAAAAACATTCTCAAAAATATCGTTAAAGAACAATTTAAAAACCAAGATGTACAAGACTTATTTGAGCAATCAGGGCTTTCAGAATTTGATTTCAAGGAAAAATATCTTGAGCTCATTAAGCTTATTTATGGCGACCACCCTCTTCCCGACATGCCAATCGTCTTTAGTCTTAAAGCTCTCACATTTCCACTAGAATTTAATATAATAGATATAAATATTTTTAAGATTTCAGTAAAAGTCGAACAAATTGAGGGCGGACACATGGCGACTGTAACCACATCTGCTTCCAGTTTCGAAGTTGGGAAATCAATTCTTACATTTGTTGACGGAACACTTGAGCGCCACGAGCGCGTTGGAAAAGACTACCTAGGAGCAGAGTATAGGGTAAAAATTAAACTCTCACCTTCATTTAACATTCAGCTCGCAGCTAACATTTGGGTAGACTTGCCTGTAATTGGAAATCATAAATCCAGCTTCGGTCCAAAGTGGTTAATTAATCCAGAAAATTGAGCCATTGTGTCTAAAGCTCAATCTCATTATAGATCTTATCCTCAGGAGAATAAACAAGGCCAATGGATTGGCTTTATTTTTAAAATAATCTAACTCCGTATTTTTATTCCAGAAGCTAAGAGCGCTTTTTTGCAGTCCTGAATACCTTCGTTATAGCCAGCATCATAAAAACCATCAGGCGGGGATTTACAGACAGGCAAAGAGACTACAATATTTTTTCTCTCAGATTGCGCACCCGATAAAAATAGTTTCCACATTAACTGAGCGCCAGGATTTTCATATTTGATATCAGTTTCATTATCGGAGTAAGGAAAATATATCCCATGCTTTGTTTTACAAGATAAAGATACATCACTGTAATATTTATCCATAAATAGCTCAAACCTACGCCTTATTTCATGAATATTCACTTTTATCTCTCTCGATTGACAGGCAATAAAGCATGGCAGGCCTTAAAAACAGAAAAACCCGCACCTAGGCGGGTCTGAATATTCGTTAGTGAGCATAGCTACAATTCCCCACTATTTAGAGAGATTACGCCAAGTTTATGCAAAACGCAAGCCCTCTCTCTTTTATTGCGCTACTTTGCTAAATTCAGATGCTGCTCTGCTTTCCTCAATATCACATTTCGCCACCAGCTTTTCATAAAATGGCTTCCAGTTACGTGACCAGCTTGATTGGGTTAGCTCTGGCAAAAGAGCCTTAATAGCTGTATATGCCACTGATGATGGCACCCGGCTATAACCGCGCCCCGTACAACGCTCACAGATTTTAATCACCGGTGCACCCGTAGCTTTTGTTGCTTCACGGTCAACCACTTTACCGGTACCGTTACAACGGCAACGGCTGGATATTACCCCTTTGCCATTACAAGGAGAGCAAAGTTCATCTACACGCTCCGTTTCTACGCGTTGCTCTATCACATCCTTATACCCTGCATATTTAATCACATCACGCTGAACGGATATTAACCCGCGTCCATTGCAATGTGAGCATGTGCTGGTTG
>NZ_CAWNXG010000106.1:0-3130 GCF_963878145.1 Photorhabdus sp. S10-54
AATTTCGAGACAAAGTGTTCAAATTTTTCACTACAACGCTACCTGATATAGCGGACTCGCTGACGTCCAGAATTAACGACCATTTTCAGGTGCTAAAAACTGCATTTTGAAGTTTATTGGGTATATAAATGCTGATCTTCTTGATGGTTTAAAACGACAAGGTATAGAGACAATGAATTACAAAGATGTCGCTCTTGAAATTATAGGAGATGTGAACACTGTATATGGACAATACAAGTCATATTAGGGGGTAAAAATGGGCTACATATACATTATTTTTTCTTTACTCATACTTTATCCCCTATATTTCACTTTTAAAAAGCTGTTAATGTCTTATGACGTCTATGTTAACTTTTCAGCAGCATTGCTTTTGATAGCATTTATCGCGTTTCATCTATATGTCTTTAATTTCGACTATATTCCGTTTTTTGATGTATCTACTTCAGATGATGACTTTGTGTTTTATAGTTCTATTGTACTGGCTATATTGTGTAGTATTACATATATGATTGCACATGATAGAAGTAGAAAGAAGTTGTAATTGTTGAAAGTTAAATAGAACCTTCAAGCTTATGGTGATGCAGATACTATTTATAGACAATATAGATCATATTAAGGAATAAGATAGAAATGAGCTATGCATATATCATTTTTTCATTACTCATACTTTATCCCCTATATTTTGCTTTTAAAAATCTTTTAATATCTGATAATGTCTATGTTAATTTCTCATCTTTATTACTTGCAATGTCATTTATTTGTTATCATCTATATGTTTTTAATTTTGATTACATTCCATTTTTCGATGTATCTACAACTGATAATGATTTTTTATTTTATAGCTCTATTGTTTTAGTTATTATTTACAATGTTGTATACATGATTGCTCATGGTAAATATTATAGGAAAAACAAATGGTAATTTTGCCGGTAAAACAACACTATTTTACCGGCAAATAAATTAATAAACGCGATCATCCCAAATACTATAAGCACTTGTCCCTGCTATATGATGAGTCCATGTGATACTCTTATAACGTAAAGATATCGTTTCCTGCGGCTGTGCGCCAGCATGTGTTATCGAATGGGGGTGATAAACAGCTAAATCAACTATCGTCGCCTCAATTACCTTTATAGTGTAATATAACTCCTGAATCCCGGATTGATTCGTTCTATAAATATCAAAGATACCGTCCAATAGTAGGGCTTTCCATTCTACAGAAAAAAATACCCAATGGAATTAAAATCATTCCGATTTTATAGGTTAGAAATTAATTAAATTCAGCCATCAGTTAACATTGAAACACTTTATTACAATTATTATCAATTTGATACAATTAAAAACATTTAGCAACAATTTGTAGAAAATTATTTATATTTTCTGGTCTTCACTTATATTTAATACTTGTTGAACAATGGAATTAATATAATATGTTTACCTAATCTCTCAATCTGACTACATCTTCCAAGATGCAGCCAAAAAAGCGATTTAAAATATTATGAATCAACAAACTTAATTGGAAAAATATATGGAACACCAAAACCTAAACTTAAGTCCCAATGTTATACCCGAAGATAATCAGGAAGTATTCATTCCTGATGGTCAGTCCCTCAGTAGCATAGAAGGTGTAAAATGGATAGGCCAAGCATGGCAACTTGTCAAGAATAAATGGGGCATGTGGATACTACTCTACATTATCTATTCTATGTGTATAGCTGGTTTAGTGCTTATTCCTTTCCTTGGGATATTTACCTGTATTTTTAACCCTGTATTTATCGGTGGCATGATTGCCGTGTGCGAAAAACAGAGGACTAGCGGAGAATTTGAATTAGGACTACTCTTTAGCGGATTTCAGAAAAATTTTGCGTCACTGCTCAGCGTTGGTACTTTAATGCTTGGTATTATACTCCTCGGTGTTATCGCAATGTTTATTGTCGGTGGTAGTGCCATAATTCATATCCTATTAGCCGCCGCTCAACATGGTGAAATCTCAGTAGAAATGCTCCAAAATAGTCTGCCCTCATTATTTCTTGGTGTTTTTATTCTGATGGTTTTCTCAATTGTGAATGCTGCATTGACCTGGTTTGCACCAGCGTTAATTGTCATCCATAACTTGAAATTTAGTGCTGCCGTATCAATGAGCTTGGCAGCGGTGAAAAAGAATTTATTGCCTGGTTTATTATTCTTTATCACCGTAACAGTCATTTTCATAATCTCGCTAATGACTTTTGGTTTAGGTTTTCTAATTTCTATGCCAGTACTTTTAGTCAGTTATTATTCCTCCTACCGCAGCATTTTTATCGGTAAGGAAAAATCATCCACATTTTAACTAGCTAAAAAATACTTAGGCTGACAAGCCTCGCTATTTAAAACGAGGTTTGTTTTTTTATGATGCCATTTTTCCCCGATTAAACTCGTTTAAGCTGCATTTTTATCACAGAGCGTCAACCACTTAAGGATCGTTTAAAACGAATAAAAAAATTCGAAGTTATACTGATATTGGAAGAAAAAACATCAGGGAAAACGGGTCTAAACTGATTAACAAAGTGACAAAATGACAAAATGACAAATCACTGCATTAAACAAACTTGCTTAAACAAAAGATTTTACATAGTTGTAATACGTTTTCGAAAAATCAGATAAGTCATTAAAAGAAGCCGGAAAATTCTTAGATTAACAGCAAAAAATAGAACCGTTTAACAAGATTAAAAACTATTAAAAAAATGGGCCTTGATTTTAATACCATTAATGCCAAACTTTAAAAAAGTACAGGCGCTAAAAATGGTTTATTCCCTGTCATGTTTAATACATTTATCGACGATTTTATCCCCCGCTCATTTTACATTTATTTAACCTGCCGTAATCATTTAAAAGCACAAATATAGAGTTATTAAAAATTTTATATAAAAAAAGATTTGGTAGATTCACATAATAAGTGCAACATCGTTAATCTGGAAGTAAACATGTTCGTATTCCCTTAAATAATTCATTCGGTGTTTTCCCACCCCGTGTTTTTCGGGGGCGATTATTTAATCGGTTTACCACAAAATTTATTTCCTGATCAGAGATTTCATTAAAATCGGTTCCCTTTGGAAAGTATTGTCTGATTAACCCATTGATATTCTTATTG
>NZ_CAWNXG010000107.1:0-2951 GCF_963878145.1 Photorhabdus sp. S10-54
CTTAAGATACTGTTGCACATGCTCAATATAAAACGCTTTGAAATGACGATAGTGGCTCATGTGAAATAAAATGAGGAGCGTCATGATTTCACTCAGTGACAGGGAAGCTGCGCGATGGCGTTTAAGCAGGTTATTCTCGATGAGCTGTTGTTCCCAAAGCGGAATAAATTTTTGGCAAAAATCATCGACGCAGCAGTCAAGTTCTTCTAAAGTCATCATAGCCTGAGGATCTCCACGATTTTATTTTCTATACAAAAACTTTGATCGTGCCTCAGGCTCTTAGTTCCTTTTTTCTTTCCTCTCTTAAGCAGAGTTCAGGTTAACTAACCCGAATTCTGGATAAGAAATTGACGAGAAGCCTGTTCCAGGAGCAAAGTTTTGGTGCACACCAAAAACAGCTCTGAGGTGGAACAGGCTATGAATAAGTTAGTTGAAATTTTCTGTGATGTCGGTGATTTTTGCCGTTTTTTCATCCCGCAATGGGAGCCGTTTTGCCTCGATAACGGATACCGCCTGCGCCGCCGACAAGGTCACATGTATCCCAGTGAAATCATGGCCATTTTGATCCTTTTTCATCTGTCACATTACCGTGATTTTAAAAATTTTTATCTAGAACATATTTGGAAATATCACCACAACGATTTTCCCACCTTGCTCAGCTATCCTCGTTTTGTCAGTGTGGCCCCTTCCTTTTTGGTGCCACTATGCAGTTATCTGACTCAATTAAAAGGGAAACCCACAGGTATTGCTTTAATTGATTCCACCAGTTTGCGGGTTTGTCATAACATCCGTATTCCCCGTCATAAGGTTTTTGAGGGGATAGCAAAACGAGGAAAAACCTCAATGGGGTGGTTTTACGGTTTCAAATTACATTTGGTTGTTAACCATCAGGGCGAAACTCTGGCGCTTAAAGTTACCGCCGATAATGTGGATGATCGGGAACCTGTTCGCGAATTAACAACAGAATTAACGGGTACTCTTTACGCCGACAAGAGGTATCTCAGTCAGGAGCTCGCTGACGATTTAGCCAAAATCGGTGTCACTTTCATCACAAAAAAGCGCCGAAACATGAAAGCGTGTATGCAAGCTGAGTGGGATAAGATAATGTTATCAAAGCATTTTATCATAGAAAGTGTACCGCAGGCATACAAACTTGCTGCATAAGGAATAAGCGTAAGATTGTGGCATAAGCTCAGGAAGAGATGGTGGCAGGTCCACCGAAGTCTGCTGTCGGAAGCTGGCTTCATCCCCCCTCAAGCAGCTGCCGTAAAGAGCGCTGGTCGTGAGCGTTGAAGTTAAAGCGCGAACAATAGTTCGGCAGGTAGGGTACAAAGAGACGAGTAAAACCGAACCCATGTGGACGCGTCGTAAAGAAGAGATTTGACATTAAAACCGGGGGCGTTTCTATCTTCCGGGATAAATCTGTAAGTGAATTCCGAATACTGCGCAGGTGGTGTCCGGCGTAGAGTGGGCGTGACTTTGTATCGGGCTCTTTCTGGGAACTGCGGGAACCCGTCATCACGATGTCAAGGGAGAAATGCAAGTCACTAAATTGACAAATGATGAGAGTACCGATGAGTGATACGGGGGCGGAGTGACTCGTAGTAGTGAGGAAATATTTGTAATGAATGTGGAGCGAAGGGGTCACGTCAGGCAGCCTTGCCCGGTATCCAACTGTCAGACAGGAGGAAATGCTGGGGTTAAGGCAAAACCGTTTGTCATTGAAAAAAGGGATGTGCACCGTGCAGGGTTATTGGTCAAAGCCAATCAGGGGGCGGCGGGCGTGGATGGTCGAACCATTGCGGATTTTGAATCAAACCTAAAAGGGAATCTATATAAACTGTGGAACCGCTTATCATCGGGCAGCTATTATCCGCCCCCGGTGAAAGGTGTCACTATTCCCAAGAAATCAGGTGGTGAACGTCTGCTGGGTATTCCCACTGTTGTGGATCGTGTAATAGAGCATTCGCGCCACCGAAGTATAAAAGGATTTATGTTGACCGTCTTAGGCGGTTTGATTGCTTACTGCCTTAAATGGAAGAAACCATCACTGAAAGTTTTCTACTCAGAAGACGATTTTTCAGTGACGATTTAAACATAATTCGGGTTAACTAGTATGAAAATTGCCAAAAAGTCTAAAAAGTTATCTATAAGAATTCACTTTGACAATAGATAATTAGAAAGAAAGGTTTTATTGCTATAAGATCGAATAACATTGAGAACTGAAAAATGTGTAACCGAACCAGACAATATTTGGGAACAAATTTTCCAAGTGAGATCATTTCTGGAGAAAAGGTTCGCATAAGAGGATTTTTAGTGTAACGGCAAATCCGTTTTTCTTACAAAGTTCCATTAGAAAAAAGGCGCCGACCAAAAAGTCAGCGCCTTATCAATAATCTAATTCAAGTAGCATATATGGATCACCAATATTATAAACTACCCTAGTTGCCACTTAACTTATAACTGGCAGGGGCGGAGAGACTCGAACTCCCAACACCCGGTTTTGGAGACCGGTGCTCTACCAATTGAACTACGCCCCTAAATTAAGGTGGCGGTGCGGACGGGGCTCGAACCCGCGACCCCCGGCGTGACAGGCCGGTATTCTAACCAACTGAACTACCGCACCACCGAATTCTCTTTGATTTATATCGCTGTTACGACATAAAACTTAAATATCAAACTTAGCAGCTCATAAACGGCTTTCCTGCCGTTTTCCCTTCAGACCATCACAACTCGCGACGTTCAAACCCGTTGCCGACGGAGTTTGTCCTACTCTCTGCTACTTTTGCCTCATGTTGCTTTGCTGTCGCAACACAATGCTAAATTAAAGCCTGGCAGTTCCCTACTCTCACATGGGGAGACCCCACACTACCATCGGCGCTACGGCGTTTCACTGCTGAGTTCGGCATGGGGTCAGGTGGGACCGCCGCGCTATCGCCGCCAGGCATATT
>NZ_CAWNXG010000108.1:0-2811 GCF_963878145.1 Photorhabdus sp. S10-54
AAAAACAGGACTAAGAACTACAATGAGGGTGCTGTCTATTGTTATCCCTATTACCTTGGTTTCTGCATTTTTTATAATGGAAAACGCCGTCAGTAAAGGTTGCTATAGTAATGAGCAGAATTTTTATAAAAGGAAAGATGCTCTTTGCTACGGCACAGATAGAATCACACAAATCACTCAAGGTGATACAAGAGCTTATTCAATAACAAAGTTTTTGGTTTTATCTGACAATAAAGCAGTTGTTCATACTGAAAATGGCGGGGATTATGCTATTGCATATTCAAAAGGTCGATTCATTATCAGGCCATTTGGTGATTTAGTAGTTGGTGATTTAGAGTTAGAGTAAAAGCCCGCATGGGGCTTTGATAAAAAATATAAGCTTTATCCGCCGCGCATTGCCTTGGCGGCGTTCCTTTTTGCAAGTGATATCGCTCTTTTTATATCATCTAGCAGGGATTCAGCTTTTCTGACATCTTCAAGTGCAGCTTCAATAGATGAATTTGGCAACCATTGCCTTGCAATGATATCAACCTGTTGAATATTGTCACTGACAATATTTCGAGTATCTCCATTTATTATGTTGATCCTATGTTTGCAGTACATTCCGTTTTCACCTGCTGGACAAGTGCAAAATGCTAAGAAATCTTTTTCATCTTTTTTTGTAAAAGTGACTTTATATGGCTCTTCCGCTGATCCTTGCACGAGAAAATTTATTTTTTCCATGAGACGCCTCATAAGCTGAGTTTATCAACTATTTTTTGGTTTCTATCAGTTTTTTGATTTTTTCAACATCCAACTCAATAGAAACCAATCTTTCTTCTATGCTTGGTTTGTGAGCTATATCTGAAATGTTACGCCTTTGAACCCCACACAATTGAGCTAACCCTGCTTGAGTAAGATAAGGCATTCCATTTTGCAGTATCCCCATTTCTATACCATTGAAAGTAAGAAGTTAGGTCTAAAGGAAGCATTCTAGGGGGGGGGTGAGCTGGCCCATAAAATATACTCCAACTAGTTGATATAAATAGGGTAATACCCTGTGAGATGAGAAATCGATAATACTATAGCAAAAATATTCATTCCTCACCCTTACCAAAACCCTAGGCCAAGGATGGCTTAATTTAGCTTAAGTATATTTTTATTTGTCCGGTCGATTAAAAAATGTAACAATGATCAAATGTTAGTCAGATTAAATGCTCCCCGTACCAAGGGGTTCTGATGAATGGCACTTTGAGATTAATGTCACGTGAAAGAAGTTACACAATAATTCGCATTGACATAAAAATAAAGTTAACATATATATTAACTATGAGCTAAGGATGATGATGGAAGACGATGGGAAACTAGAGCCTGTATACAATGGCTCAAAGTTTACGGTAATCCACTGTATTGGTGCTGTTGAAAGCTTTTACGAATCAGCCAAAAGCCTGGTTAAGCAAAAAGCAAGAACTATGGAAATGCAGATAGTCATTCAAATAAAACGCCTTGCGGATGGCAAAAGAATGGCTACAGATACGTTCGTTAGCGAAGGTAGTCTTCCATCCGATAAAAAATTTTATGCTCTTAAAAGGATCCCGATAAGGGGTTATCTTTGGTTTTCGGAGTCCAGAGGTGGTGTTTGTTTTATAAGCCATTATGTATACAAAGATTACCCAAAATTAAACAAATCTAACATCCGCAAGATCCACTCTAACTGGAGAAGAATCGAGGAGGATGGACATGAAAAATGATCACATTTTTAACAACGAACAAATGTTATTTGCGCAAGAAGAACTTGTTTTTAACGTAACGGAAGACGTTCTGCTTGCTATGGAAGATAAATCCATCAAAAAATCTGAGTTGGCTGATAAGCTTGGAAAAACAAAATCATACGTTTCTCAGGTTCTTAGTGGCTCAAGAAACATGACGCTCAGAACGCTATCAGATATCTGTTTTGTTTTGGGTGCAAAACCAAATATAACAATTACTCTAGATGGCAGGGATGTTTCCTTACCCATTGATAAAAAACAAAAAAGCGACCAACTTTCATGGCGTAATGATGATAATTGTGCAGGTATTTTTCTTGGGAAGGAAAAAAACAGAAAAATTTCTCAGGCGGATATAATAGAACTAACATCAGCACATCTTAGCTATGAGGATGCAGCATAATGAATGCCGAACTCATTAATGCTCAAAACAAATTACATATTGTTAATGTCAATATCCGGGAGTCAAGTTTTAAACTTTCCGAAGAAGCTCACTCCTCCTTTGTATTATCAGAATTGTTCAATGAGGATCACAAGACTCAGTCCTACGGCGACGTATCAAGAATAAAGGTTTTTCTTTCCGAGGAAGACAACAGGCAATGTTATATATTTGAGTATTCTGTAGGGATAAGATTGCTGAAAGTGGACCCATCAAGCAGCGAAGGAGCAGAGTCCGAAGATATTACAGATGTTACTGTTGGAATAGAGGCGGTCTTTGATGCTACTTATCTATCTGAAGCCAAACTTACAAGTGATGAGTTAAAGGCATTTTCTGAAAATAATGTCGCTTTCAATGTTTGGCCGTATTGGAGAGAATACGTTCAATCAGCATGTAACAGAATGGGAATACCTCAGATAAATATCCCGCTATATAAGATAAGGAAGTAACCCTCTTTCAAAAGCCACCTTGCCGGTGGCTTTTTTGTAGCATCCACACGCGCCGCTTAATTGCGGTTTTTTTGTATCTAAAATAACCACAAGGTGGTGATATGCCATTGATTAAAGACGCCATTTCATCACTTTTGGGGAAAGATGAGGCTTGGAAATGGTCGGAACATTTGCATCC
>NZ_CAWNXG010000109.1:0-2660 GCF_963878145.1 Photorhabdus sp. S10-54
GGTAAATTGCCGCCTCTGCTAGTGCTTCGATTTTTTCGAGCGCATCCTCTATTTCAAAATTAATGTAAGAAGTATTGTGTTGTTTATTTAGAGAGTTACTATTCATTCTTCACCCCTGCTAGTTAAAGCTGCTTCAAGGGAACGATAAACTTCCGAATTAATATCACAAGCAAGTGCAATTAGATCGGCTAGGGTGCTTGAGCATTCTTCTTTGGCTGCTGTATCTATAATGACTTCATAGAGCGACATAGCTAAGCCGGAGCGGTATTTTGCATTGTCTAAAGTAACTGGTTTACGCATGGTCTACCTCCGTGTTAGAGCGTCTTATTGCTGAGAAAATAAAAGTCTTTTTGTTACTATTCGCTGTCAACATAATAAGCACCTTGATGTTTATTAATTGTTCGTGGCTCTGGCTGCTTTTGCCAATCAGCTCCAGAGTCTCCTTTCCTGTATCTGTATGTTTGATTGTTATTGATGATCCAAAGTTATTGGCTTTAGTTGCTAAGTTAGCCCTGCTAACTTCTGTGTTTGTAACTTTATCTCAAAGATAAATTACAGTAAATAGCAAATTGATAAATTTATTTATCTTTTTTTCTTATTTTAGTGATAAATTAATGATAAATATGATTAATTTTCGTATAAAAAAACCAGCACTAAGGCTGGTTTGTAGTCGATTTATTTGTATTTCATCCAAGTCGGGTGTAGTCCACTTTCCATTTACCTACGACAAAACCCTGAATATGGAACAAGTCCTTATCTGATGAATCAATTTCCCATTTTTCATACGTTTTATTGTCGCTAATGACTATAAGCTTGTCTTTAAGTAGTTGTAATCTCTTTATATACAATGCATCACAATAGGTGAAAGCATAAATTCCATCACTGACAAACCTGTTAATTGTTATATCAATAATAACAAGTTCGCCAGGGTTTACGGTTCCCAACATACTGTCTCCCACAGCAGTTGTTATCTTTAATGCTGATGGCTTTCTTGTACCAAACATCCCTTTGGCATATTCCGGATCTATCTCTATTGAGCGAATTACATCGGGATAATCATTATTCAACCTACCACCCCCGCAACTGAGTTCCACATTGAGTTGTTCAATCCTGTATGACTGATCAGTATCTTCACGCGAAAGATTTTGCAAGTGATAGTTTCTTTGTTTATTATCATTGTGATTATTATCACGGTTATGAATTATTTCATTTGCATGCTGAGGAACATCAAGCCAGCCAACAGGTAAACCAAGGTTCGCTTCTACACGCCTGGCGATAATATCTCCTATGTTTCTTACTACATTTACACTCGTGAGCTGACTAAGCTGGCTGGCTGGTACTCCGATCAACTCTGCAAAGTCTGCCTTCGTTATTCCTTGACGTATGCGAGCTTCCATCAAGGTGCGCAAGTTCATGCGTCTTATATCTTTAGTTTCCATATCACAATAATCACATTAATTAGCAATTTGATAAATATGCATGATGATAAAAAATCTTGCAAATAATTTATCAAAAAGATAAAGTTTGGGTATGTTGACTTACAAGGTAAAGACATGAAAAACGATTTACATCGCTGGAGAAAAGAAGCCTGTAGGCAGGACTGGATAAAGCTTGCTCAAATTGCTGGGACAAGCGTTGGATATTTAGATCAAATTGCATACAGCAATCGTCGCGCATCCCCGAAGATGGCAATCCGTATTGAGGAGGGCACTAAAGAATTTAGTGAAATTTCTCCTGTAGAAAAAGAAAGTTTGGTTTTCGCTACCCCTCAGAAAAACCATGTTTCCTAACTCTCACGTTCAAGTATCAATGCCGTCGCATTTTTACCCTGATGACGCGAAATGGATACAGGAGATGTTACTGAATCTTGATCCGGCTACACGGGCAAAAATCACGGTGAAGTATGCCGAGGTTTATCAAATTGCATGGGATGAGGAACCGGTTTCATATCGGAAGGATAACGCGGCGAGGCGAGCGGCAAATATCCGGCTGCGGGAATTTGTTAGGAAATATGCCAGAGCGAGTCAGGGTTATACCGAGAAGCCGCTTAAGGCACCGAAAGCACTGCCAGAGAACCAGCCCCAATCGGAGGTGGCAGGATGATCGCAGTGGTATCAGGCAGTACGGAAAAGGCTGTGTCTTCTGGCTGTGGGATCGGTGGTAAGGGGATCACCAGGGCTAGCCATGAAAAAACAGCCAAATGAGAATGATTATCAAAGTGGGTAAAAAACCCAAAAAAACCCAAAAAAAGTGGCAGTCAGGAAAAAGTATTAAATAAGTACCCCCTTATTTTTTTTAGGACAAATGAGAATGATTATCAAAAATGAAAAAGCAGAAAAGATCATCCAAAAACATCGTGCTCTTGTGAGCTGGAAGCCTGCACGGGCCATTGCTGAATTAGTCGCTGCTGGCATGTCAGAGTCTGAGGCCGCCGCGATGGTCAAGGCCAATGCGCCAGCCCGGAAAACACATAAACCCCACAAACCTCATAAGCCCCACAACAGCCATGCAAAGCCAGTGGATCTGGAAGCGCTGAGCACTCACTACCTCGTGGTGGGTGATTATGACCTGCTGAGTCTCAAGCATCAGGACGCATTGATTGCCGCTATCCGAAACGGAAAAGGCAAAAGCTCATGGCATGATGAACCAATGGCGGTAAC
>NZ_CAWNXG010000110.1:0-2562 GCF_963878145.1 Photorhabdus sp. S10-54
CCGGTGGTCTGGCTGTTGATATGCTGCGCCAGCAACACCCCCTGCGTGTTATCCAGTGTCTGGCTGGTTGTAGTCAGTCGGGTTTTGGCTTCAAGATGACCGTGGGCATTCTGAATGGCTTTGCCAATGGTCAGCGTGGCGCTGTCCCCGGTAGCCACAAGGCTACCCCGGCGATTATCCAGTTGGGCGACGCTGAGCTGGAGCGCATTGCCCGCTTCCAGTCGGCCCGCCTGATTGTCCAGCGTGTCTTTGACCGTCAGTGTCAGCGATCCTTTGTCGGCGGCTACAAGGTTGCCGTGACGATTATCGACCGTGGTTGCCTTAAGGTTCAGGTTACCGTTGCCGGCAATGGCGCCGTTCTGGTTATTTAGGGTGTTCACCGTCAGAGACAGCGTATCTTTACCCTGTTGTTGCATCACACCCCCTTGATGGTTCAGAGTGTCCGCGTTGACGGTAATCTGCCCGGCCTGCGTCTCGGCGTGGTTCAGTTGCAGTTCATCGGCCTGTATTGTCAGGGCGCCATTGGTAAGTAGTTTGCCCTTATCACCCAGCCAGCGTTGGGTATTGAGTGACAGTTTGCCGTTGCCTGCCAGTTGCACTGTGCCCTGAGTGTTATCTGCCTGACGCGCAGTGAGATGCAGGTCCTCGCCCTGACTGGCAATGTTGCCCTGCTGGTTGTTCAGTGTGTCCGTGGTAATCGTGAGCTGTTTGCCCTGACTGAACAGGGTCCCGCCACCGTTATTCAGCGTGTGGGTATTCAGCCGCCATTCACCAGTCCCGGTTTGATTAATTTTCCCCTGCTGGTTAGAGATATCCGGCGTCGTGAGGTGAATTTCCCGCGCCACTAATTGCCCGCCGTCGTTGTTAAACTGGCCGGGGGTTTTCGCAGTCAAACGGTCGGCGTTGACGGTGGCGCGAGCGGTACTTATCCCGTGTTGACTGGCATTCAATTGAATCTGACTGGCGGCGGTCTGGCTGTCGCTCAGGTCAATCTGTTGACTGTGGATAGCCAGCGTGTCGGTCGCCAGATTTTTGCCATTGGCCTGAACGTGTTGCGCGGTCAGGGTCAGTGAACCGGGGCGGGTGGTGTTGCCCTTATCATCCAGTCCGGCGGCCCAGACGCTGTCATGGCTGCTGTGTATGGTGCCTGCGGTAACGGCGGTATCGCCGCGGGCCTCCACCCGGCCCTGATTCTTTAACGCCCCGTTGGCTTGTAAATTCACCGTTGATTGTGACAACAATTTGCCCGCGTTAGTCACATTGGAAGACGACGTTAATTGCAGCCCGTCACGGCTGCTGATGGCGCCGCGGTTTTCTATCCAGCCATCGGCGGTAATATGCACGTCCCCGGCTGAGGCCCCGATATTGCCGGCATTATGGACGCCCACCCCCGTTTCGGTGCCTATTAGCCTAATTTTATGGGCATACATGCCGCCCAGTGCCGCCACATCCAACGCAAACTCCGGGGGCTTCTCATTGCCTGCCGATTTTTTCTCAATCTGTTGATGCGCCACATCCACAATATTGCGCCCGGTGGTCACTTTCAGGTCTTGCGCATGTAATTTGGCGTTAATCGCCACGGAGCGGGCGATAATATCGGTGTAACTTTGCCGGGTGCTGTCCATGCCGTGCCCGTCAATGCGCACTTCCCCCTGATTGACATCAAACCCTTTCAATCGGCCCCGTTCCATCAGGGCTTGCCCGGTGGTGAGCGTGGTGCGATGCGCATTAATAAACCCGCAACCATTACAGGTGATACCCGCCGGGTTGGCAATAATCACCTCGGCTTTATGCCCGGCTACTTCAATCCAGCCGTTGAGGTGACTGCGGTCGTGGCTGTTGACTTCGTTGAGGATAACACTGGCATCCCCTTTGGCTAACCACGGATTACCCGCCACCATGCCGCCGAGTTGGGTCTGTGTGGCCTGATGGCTGTTATTAAGGATAACCCCTTGTTTATCCACATCAAACTGACGGTAGCTGTTGTGAGAAACGCCATCAGAACCGGGCGTCTGGATATTGACCTGCGGCGTACCGTTGGCGCTGCGAATGACGGTCGGTTGCTGACGCCCCGGCGCCTGTCCGTCGGCCACAATCGCTGCCTGTGCAGTGAGTGAAATCCCGCCAAGGGCGAATAACACCCCAAACCGTAGCGCAGTAAGCCGACAACGACGTTGCGGTGAAGAGGGGCGACGAGCGCGGCGTCCGGTTCGTCCGCGCCCGGCACACACTATCTCGGCCACCACCATCCACATCTGACGGGCCTGATTAAAGATAATACGATATAACTGGTTGTTCATGATTTTTGCTCCACACAACACTACCCACTGGCAGTTTTGCTATTTGAATTAATACTGCCAATACAGGTTGAATCCGGCCGTGACCGGGGAGGTTTGGAAACCGGCGGGTTTGGACAGCGGGACGCCGACAAACAGGTCGTAGCTCACCCCTTTCAGGCTGCCTCGCCAGCCCAGAGCACTCCCCGCCAGGTGTTTTCCAAGCAGCGCGTCACTGCCCCGTCCGCCCACTTCGCCATAATCGATCCCCAGATACAGCGATTGC
>NZ_CAWNXG010000111.1:0-2551 GCF_963878145.1 Photorhabdus sp. S10-54
GGTAAATTGCCGCCTCTGCTAGTGCTTCGATTTTTTCGAGCGCATCCTCTATTTCAAAATTAATGTAAGAAGTATTGTGTTGTTTATTTAGAGAGTTACTATTCATTCTTCACCCCTGCTAGTTAAAACTGATTCAAGGGAACGATTAATTTCATAGTTAATATCACATGCAAGAGCAATTAGATCGGTTAGGGTACTTGAACACTTTTCTTTATCAGCGGTATCCATAATGACCTCGTAAAGAGAACAGGCCAAACCTGAGCGGTATTTTGCATCGTCTAAAATAGTTGGTTTGCGTACCTCCGAATTAACTTTAACCGGTAGTTTTTGCCCTGTGTTGGAGCGTTTTATAGCTGCGGAGGTGAAAGTCTTTTTGAGCATAATAATCATACCTCAGTGTCAGTGTGTTTATTGTTGTCCTGCCATTTAGCTACTTCGGCTTCTCTTGGTGATTGAATTTATCACTTTGGTAGTTTTAAATCTATCACTATAGTTCTAATTAATCTAGACCTATAGTGATAAAAAATTATTTTTTGTTTTATGGTATTGAAGTAAAAGAGATTTTTGTTAAAAAACAAAAAAATGTTTTTTTACCTTGATAATTGCAATGATTTAGTCAAGAATTAAGATACTGTACATCTAAACAGTATCTTAAGAGGAAAGAATGTCAGAACTATTTCGAACGCACCCGGGGACTTATGCTACAGCAATCGAAATTGAACGGGATTGTTATCGTCTTCGCTTCATATCTCGGAACAGGTACACAATAACACCCACTAGTTCAACGTCAGAGTTGATAGGAGTTAATGGTACTCTGGTGTCATCAACTGATAGAAAGCCAAAAGCACCACCTTGTACAAAACGATATACAGAGTAGTTTTCTCCTATGCGCGCATATACCAAATCATCATTAGCTGCCTTTTCTGAACTATCAATTACAATTAAAGAACCTTCCGTGGCTTCTGCGCAGCCAGTATTTTGAGTGATTCTATACGCTCTATATGTGTCAGATGATTCAAAGAATCCCGGAATCATAATCGTATCTCCTGTATCACTATTGGCATCATAGATTTTTACAGGAAATGATTTAGCACACTTTACCACCACTGAAGCAGGTGAGTTGTCTGGATACATAGGGCCACTACCATCACTGAGCCACTCTGGACGCACACCGAGAACCCTGGCTAAATCAACAATTCTAGTAGTACTCTGTGCCTTTCCTGTGGTTAATTTCCAAATCATGGACTGAGCCATCTCTACTTCTTTGGCAAGGGAGGACTGCGTGAAGTCTCTTTTCCTCATTGCCTCTTTTAATCTTTTTGCAAATGTCATACCTACCTCTTCAATAAGTTTTGTTAATTCTATCTCTAAAGTGATATTTTTGCAAAAAAAACACTAAGGTGATTGATTTGCTCTTTTGGTGATATTATTATCACTATAGGGTTAATGAGAGGGTGAGGTATGAGAAATCTTGCGATAGAAAAGGCGATAAAAATTGTAGGTAATCAAACGATACTTGCTAAGGCATTAGGGCGCCAACAATCACTAGTTAGTGCTTGGTTGAATGGAAAGAAGCGCGTTTCTGTTTCATCTGTTCCTGACATTGTGAACCTTACAAATGGTGAGGTCCAAGCGCATGAGTTGCGACCGGATCTAGTGAAAATATTTCCACCGCCCGGAAATTATTAACCATGTTCCCTAATTCCTACGCTCAGGTATCAATGCCATCTCAATATTTTCCTGATGACGGCAAGTGGATACAGGAGATGTTACTGAGTCTTGATCCATCGACTCGCGGGAAAATCACAGTTCGGTATGCAGAAGTGTATGAAGCGGCTTGGGATGAGGAACCGGTTTCGTATCGGAAGGATAACGCGGCGAGGCGGGCGGCAAATATCCGGCTGCGGGAATTTGTTAGGAAATATGCCAGAGCGAGTCAGGGTTATACCGAGAAGCCGCTTAAGGCACCGAAAGCACTGCCAGAGAACCAGCCCCAATCGGAGGTGGCAGGATGATCGCAGTGGTATCAGGCAGTACGGAAAAGGCTGTGTCTTCTGGCTGTGGGATCGGTGGTAAGGGGATCACCAGGGCTAGCCATGAAAAAACAGCCAAATGAGAATGATTATCAAAGTGGGTAAAAAGCCAAAAAAAGTGGCAGTCAGGAAAAAGTATTAAATAAGTACCCCCTTATTTTTTTAGGACAAATGAGAATGATTATCAAAAACGAAAAAGCAGAAAAGATTATCAAAAAACATCGTGCGCTTGTGAGCTGGAAGCCTGCACGGGCCATTGCTGAATTAGTCGCTGCGGGCATGTCAGAGCCTGAGGCCGCCGCGATGGTCAAGGCAAACGCACCGACACGGAAGGAACATAAACCTCACAAACCCCACAACAGCCATGCAAAGCCAGTGGATCTGGAAGCGTTGAGCACTCACTACCTCGTGGTGGGTGATTATGACCTGCTGAGTCTCAAGCATCAGGACGCATTGATTGCCGCTATCCGAAACGGAAAAGGCAAAAGCTCATGGCATGATGAACCAATGGCGGTAAC
>NZ_CAWNXG010000112.1:0-2515 GCF_963878145.1 Photorhabdus sp. S10-54
CCGATATGGGAATTCCCATATCGGAACGAATTCAATTGATTACGGAGGCTGCGCATAGCGTGGCCTTTTTACTTATACGACGCTGATCACCCGGAACTGAATCCGGGCTTTATTCGCTGATTGGGTGGCTATTAGCGGTGAGTAAATCATAAAAAATACTTATTTGGGTAACTCTGGTTTTTTCACTTGAGTTAATAAACTTCCTGCATTTACAGGAGGAATAGCTCCAGCTCTAACCTTGCTTTCTATATATGCAGGAAATTTTATTGGCAAGTATGAGCGTTGCATCCAGCGTCGAAATTCGCCTAATGCATCATCAGGATATACCCATGCTTCAATAGGTCCAGCTCTGTGTTGTGGAAACCAATAGGGATAGATGTGTGGAGATTTTATTCTTTCGCCATACTTTTTATCTAAATTATTTCGTACCCAATGAGTGCCCCAAACTTGACCAACGCTTATATCTGGAATTGAAGCAGGCCCAAAATCAAAACCTGTGTTGATCATTTTGAGGGTCAAGTCAGCCATTTCACTGAATATAGAAAAGTAACCAAATGGAACTTGGCTGTTTAATTGAAGTCTTTCTTGAAAACATTGCCATGCGCCACGTAGTGGGTTTTCAGGATCAATGCCTACACTTAAAAAAATAAATCTGCGTAGTGAGTGCTCGGCCAATGCCCTGTAATTTCTAATGGCGGTAGTATTGTCAAATTGACCACTTTGAGAAGCCTCGAAAGCGTAATATTCCAGTATTGCCATGCATACACTATCGGGATATGCATGAGTTTCTATGCCTTGATTTGTAATGATTGTGTATAAGCGGGTTAGTTTCAATCCCTTGGATTGTAGTATTGTGTCTATTTTTTTACCTCTTGGTTTGTTTCTTTCTTCTAGCCAATTTGTGGTTAACCGAGTCATTACCCCTGAGTCGACACCACATAACCTAGATAAACCACGCATGGTTAAATATGGAAGTCCATTATTAAGGACCCCCATTTGAATGCCATCAATTTCAACCTCTTTTACTGGAAATAACTCGAGTTCTTGTTGCTGCCCAATCATATGAGAATTTGATTTATCCATTTGATATTCCTTGGTTTTTGATGCTGCTTGCATCAATGATGATGCATGCTTAACTTAACCTAATGAATATTTATTGGAACCCTGATATTTAAACAGGCCGACTCAGATCGACCAAATTTAGCTCTGGGTTTTATTGATTCCAGGTCACATTTCGGTGTGGCCTTTTTTATAATCAACTTCCGTTTTTTTCCCATCATTTGAGGGGTGAAAACAAGAAGTGGCGATCAGTTCATTAACCCAATTAACAACAACTCACAGGGGCGAACATAGCTCACCCCCACGGACGCCCATTTTATGGGGGTGGATATGAAACTCATGGACAAGCAACCAGACATCTGGGTGCAGCTATGGTTATGGCTGCTATCAGTCAAAGAACAGGGTATAGGTGCAATACTATCGGGGACAATGGCTTTTCTCAGGGGTCGCTATAACGGCGGGGGATGGCTGCGTGTCTCAATTGATGCCTTTATGTGTGCCATGTTCGCGTGGTTCATTCGTGACATTTTAAATCTTTTTGGTCTGAACCCTGACTTGGCCTACATCGGTAGTGTGGTGATTGGCTATCTTGGCACAGATTTTATTGGTCAATTACTGCGTAGATCAGCAGAGAAAAGAGCAGGGGTATCAGATGCAAATCAGTGAACACGGTTTAGCGGAACTCAAAATTTATGAGGGTTGCAGTCTAACTGCGTACCTTTGCCCTGCAAGAGTTTGGACTATCGGTTACGGTCACACTCACGGAGTAAAGCCAGGTGATGCAATCACAGAACGGCAGGCCGAACAATTCTTACTTGATGATTTGGCCCCGGTTTACATTACTTTGGAAAACTCAGTCAAAGTGCCGCTGACTCAGGGCCAGTTTGATGCGCTTTGCTCATTCATATTCAACTGTGGCGCTAGTGCTTTCGTCCGTTCTACTTTACTTAAAAAGCTCAACGCTGGTGATTATAAGGGTGCGGCGAATCAGTTCATGGAGTGGAATAAAGCGGGTGGGCGAGTATTACCGGGTTTAGATGCACGACGAGCATCTGAGAAAACGATGTTTTTATCATGAAATTCAACGCTCACTACTACACGCTTATTGCACTGATTATTGTCTCACTCACAGCTTATTACTATCACTCTGCATTACAGAAAGAGCGGCATGTGACAAAGCAACAGCAGTCAGAAATCCAGCAACTCACAGATACTATCAACTATCAGAACTCTCACATCGCAATGTTGAATGAGCTGGACATTAAACACACACGAGAATTAACCAATGCCAAATCTGAAATTGATGTTCTTCGCAATGATGTTGCCGCTGGTCGTCGCCGGTTGCTCGTCAAAGCCACGTGTCCAGTGTCTGAAACCGCTTCCAGCACCGGCTTGGATGGTTCAAGACCCGCCCGACTGGAGAAAGACGCTGAACAAGATTATTTACGTCTCCTCG
>NZ_CAWNXG010000113.1:0-2392 GCF_963878145.1 Photorhabdus sp. S10-54
GATTTTACCCATCGTGTATTTATTATTGGAAATCCTGAAAGAGTGAATAAATTATGAATATGTATATTTGTATTTATGGGCCACCTAATACAACATCTCCAACAAACATTCAATTACCATGCAATTTTGAAAGATGGCGCAGAATTACAGAAGAAGAGAGGGACGCAATGATTAAAAAAATCATTGACGAATACCCAAATCTCACAGGCTACATAATCTTAGCCAGATAATTCTTCTCACACCAGGATATCACAATGATCAATGTCGTTAGTTTTTCAGGCGGCAGAACATCGGCTTATCTCGTGTATTTAATGGAACAGCGCAGAAAAAAAGGTGAAGATGTCCGCTATATTTTTATGGATACAGGAGCTGAACATCCGAAAACTTACGAATTTATTCGTAATTTAGTTCGATGCTGGAAAATTGATTTAGTTTGCCTGAGGGTTGTTATTAATCCAGAGTTAGGCAAAGGGAATGGCTATCAAATCTTGACTCTGGACGAAATTAAACATGATTTGGAACCGTGGCGGGCAATGCTGAAAAAATATGGCACTCCATATGTTGGTGGTGAGTTCTGCACGGACAGAATGAAACTCGTCCCATTCAAGAAATATTGCGATGAGCATATAGGGAAAAAATCGTATCACACATGGATTGGCATTCGAACCGATGAACCCAGGCGGATAAAGTGCCTCGACCGTACCAGTTATCTAGCCAACATTTCTGACATTGATAAATACGGCATTATCGATTGGTGGAGCCAGCAACCTTTCGATCTGCAAATACATGAACATTTGGGCAACTGTTGCTTCTGCATCAAAAAGTCAATCCAGAAAATCGCATTAGCTGCAAAGGATGAGCCAGAGTTAGCCGCTGAGTTCCTGACAATATTGTCCTCAAATGAGGTGCGAAAAATGGAAAATCGAAACGGAACTGATCTCGTTATGTACCGCGGCAAAAACACATTCGATGGCATCATACAAATGTTTTCTGACGATAGTCGAGCTAAGTTAGCCGCTCGCATGCCGTCACAAAAACAATATATCAATGCTGCAATGTATGAGACTCAATGTGAGTGTCAACTAAGTCTATTCTAACCCACTCCATTAACTAATAACTTGCCGTATAACGGCTGGAGGATTGCTATGGAAAAAACACCTTGGAATCCAAGTGTCAGGGCAATTCAGCGGGTTAAAGACCCGTTACCAATTCCTGTAAGATGTCGATACTGCTGCGGTCACATAACAATAGCTCATCATGAAAAGATATTTGGCAAAGCATACAGCAAATGGCCGTGGCTTTATATTTGTACGTCTTGCTGTGCATATGTCGGTATGCATCCTTTTACTGATATCCCGCTTGGAACTTTGGCAGATAAAGCAACTCGGAACGCAAGACTTTCCAGCAAGCGTTATTTTGAAGAAATCTGGCAATCCGGGAAATTGAGTCGCACGGATGCGTATAAATGGCTAGCAAAACGGCTTGGAATTAACAAATGCGAATGCCATTTTGGATGGTTCGATATTGATACATGCTACAGAGCCAAAGAAATATGCAAGCAAAAAATATTGAGGTGTAATTATGAATGAGACGAAAGAAATGCCTATTATTTTCAACTCAGAGATGGTCCGTGCTATTTTAGATGGCAGGAAAACTCAAACAAGAAGAATAGTAAAACGTCAGTATATCAGTCACAAACAAGAATTAAGATTGTGCGATGATGGATATTTTTATTGGTGGATGAAAGACGCCGAAACACATCAACCTAGGCGGGTTTCATGCCCGTTCGGAAAAACTGGCGATCGGCTGTGGGTGAGGGAGACATTTCAAGGCCCATTTGTCGATTATAATGATTCACATGATTTGTTCAAAAATCCCGAATCATATCAAAAACCAGAAAATTGTATCTATCGTGCTGATTGCGGGCAATATCCATCATTTTACGATGCTGATGACAATCTCCGCCAGGGTTGGCGAGCGGCAATTCACATGCCGCGCTGGGCTAGTCGTATCACTCTTGAAATCACAGATATTCGTGTCGAAAGGCTAAATGAAATCAGTGAAGAGGATGCAATAGCGGAGGGTTGTTATACAGATGATGAATATGGGTTCAATGCGCAACCAAGACTCTGGCCCTGCCAAAAGTGCCAAGGAGATCAAACATACGCAGCATATGCGAACGGTGTTTATTACGTTGATTGTAGAGAATGCGACACAGCAAAAAAGCGCTTTAAACTGCTATGGGAATCAATCTACGGCTTTAATTCATTTGACAATAAGCGTGTCTGGGTAATTGAATTCAAGATTATTGAAAAAAGGTAACAATCATGACTAAAAATACAGAGTCTTTAATATCTGCATGTCACGAATTAGCAAGAACAGCGAAATGTGA
>NZ_CAWNXG010000114.1:0-2375 GCF_963878145.1 Photorhabdus sp. S10-54
TTCAAACCCAAAGAACCTGTTTAGGAAATAGAGCTTGAGGAAATCAGTATTGTGCTGATTCTTTGGTCTGATTTTCTATGAGGCAGGCTCTATCTCTAAAAAGGTAAAGCACGATGAACGCATTAACTTTCAAAAATCACACTATTGTCCTTTCGATAATCATGATGGGAAAATTTGGTTTACAAGCAAATGGCTGAACTGCTCGAATATAAGAGCGAGAAATCTGTAACCAATCTTTACAATGCTAACAAAGATGAATTCACGGACGACATGACAATGGTCACCGAGTCAATGACCATTGGAATAAACAATAGTTTACGTAAAAAGAAGGTGAGAATTTTCTCTGTCAGAGGTTCCCATTTAATTGGGATGCTAGCTGATACTGATGTTGCCAAGTCTTTGCGTCGCTGGCTATTGGATTTAGCAGATAAAGAGAATCAGTCAGATCTCTCATTGATGGACATGGAAAGCTTAAAGTCACTGACACTTGGTGAAATGCAGAATCGGCTGGTGGCCGCTGATAAGTGGTCTTATAGCAACTTTGGTAGACCAGGTAGTGAAATGATGAACCTCCGCAAGCGTCATCTTAAAAAACTTCGTCAGGCCAAGAAAGTTATTCTGGAATTATCGCAGCTTACGTTACCCGGCTTTGATGACTTCCCGGACGGAGAGCCAGCATGAATCATGAGCAATTTATAGCGAAGAACGTACAAGCCGAGTTAACCAAGCTCGGCTTTTCTTCATCTATTGCGTGTATGGCAAGTGACAAAGCGGTCGATCACTATCGAAGAGCTTCATCAGCGAGCAGAAAGGGCAAGATGTACGATGACTGTCTGCATATTGCTAAAGCGTGGGCGAGTAAATACAGCTCGGTCAAGCCGTCCCCAAAGTGAGGACCTCGGAAGAAGTAAGACTGTGATGATCCCGGAGAAATTAATGAAATACACATATTCAATCATTCTGGACGCAATTATCGCGTCCTTTTTATTTATTGGCATTACGCAAAATATCGAAGGTTTTGTAAATGTCGGTTATTTCGCTGGCTGGTTCTTTGGTGTGATTAAATTCCTGGCTTATTTATTTAGCAGGGATACGCTCGCTAAAGAGTACAAACATGTTCCGACAGCATTCCGATATTACGACTTACTGACGGATACAGCCTTTGTCATTTTTGTCGTATATCAGGGCTGGTTTGTACTCGGCGCTATTTACGCGATAGGCGCAATGGCAAAAGTTGAGTTTCAGGGCAAGCAAGAGAAGATGCTTTCAACGAAGTAACTAACTCAGAGCATTCTGCTGACAGAGTGCACGATAGTAGTGATTTCTTTATGGGCGCCCTGCGGGCGGATACTGACTTTTTAGCAGAATATTCTAATTCCAACTGTTTCCAAACTGGAAAGGGTTCAGAGAGGATTTAATATGAAATTTGAAGATTTAACAATCGAGTCACAACAGGCAGCACGTGAGGCTTTAATAAATGCTCTAAATATAGAGATGGAATCTCGACGCTATGCCGATAACGACAGGGCGAAATATCTCGCCCGAAATATTAGAGATAGCTTTATTGCCCTTGAAACGGAAGATCCAAGGCGAGGTGATGGAGATGATGAAGCGGAAGAACTTAGCCCACCTTGCGCCAAAGACCCTGATGAAGATTAAGCCCTGTCAAGTCCGCGCCAGCTTATCCCATCAGATTCAGTGACCAAAACCGCAGGTCTTGAATTGACTGACTTAGCGACGTCATAAGCTAAGTCTCTTACTTCCTGTCGAGATTTTGATTCAGACTTGAAATAGTATTCTGCGGGAGGAAGCTCATATTTATTGCCGCTATCAGCAGTAATAAATTTCGAAAAACCCTTAGCTTTCATTTTATCATAGAGCTTATCGTAATCTGAGTTATCTGCTTTTCTTAATTCTACACGGACAATGAAATCTGCTATTTCTTATTCCTTACTTGACTGTGGAATGATCAACATATCAATTTTTCTTGACTGTGGAAAGCAGGAAGCCCGCGCCGCCTGAGTGGGTTAACAAAGCAGGCATAAATTCAATCCGGTCGCCCAGTGCGGCCTTTTTATTTAAGGGAAAGAGATGACACAAGATGAACAAACAATACTGATGTTTAGGGGGTTAATTGCCTCATTGTCAGAGCAACAACAAGAAAATGTCAGTACATGTGAAAAGGTAATACGTAAGATGCTGGCTGATTATCCAGATGAAGCTGTTTTCGCACTTGGATTGATTGGCGCAGAGTTGCAGTTATCTATGTAACTTAAGGTCAATAAGATGGCAGGATTAAAAGAACTGTCTAATAAGCTGACTCAAATAAAGAAGCAAGTCCCGTTTGCCACTGCTCAGGCATTAACAAAAGTTGC
>NZ_CAWNXG010000115.1:0-2287 GCF_963878145.1 Photorhabdus sp. S10-54
CCGATGTTTCACTAGTTATAAGTCTTTGAAATTTAGGTAACATTAACAAATGAATCAGTCAGAATTTGCCAAATTGCACGGTGTCAGCCGTAAGACTGTGACCCAGTGGAAAGCTCGCGGCTGGCTGGTTCTGGACGGTGACGATATCAATGTTGAAGCATCAAACGCGAATGTTGAACGTTACAGAAAATCTGTTACCCGGCCCGATAAAAAAACCGCAGGTAACAAACAGGGTAACAAGTCAGGTAACAACTCTCAAGGTAACAGGTCTGATGCAGAATCACCGACAAAAATTGTCGAACGCATGATCGCCGAAAAGGGCGCAACGATGACATTCGATGAAGCCCGGACGTTAAAAGAAAACTTTCTCGCATTGCTTACTCAATTAGAGTACGAAATCAAATCCGGCCAGGTGCTACCGTATAAAGACATGATTGAAGCAGTGGGGCGGGAGTATTCAAGAATGCGCACTCGCTTAATCGCTATCGCTCCCGAACATGGCCCGCGTTTACGTGTATTGGCTTCAACCACTAATGATACGGAGTTTGTTCAAGCGTTACAGGAGGTGGTTTACGAGGCGATGGAGGAATTAAGCCTTGATGATAACAATAGAGGAGAAAGCTAATACCTCCGCCTGGCAGAACTTCACGCAAGAGTTATATAAACGTCGCCCTGATATCCGCCCTCCCGAACCACTATCACTAAGTGTGTGGGCTAACAAATACGCCGTACTGTCCAAAGAAACCAGCGCACAGACCGGGCGATTTCGTTCGTTCGCCTATCAAGACGGCATGATGGATGCCATTACAGACCCGACTGTTACTTATGTTTCAGTGATGAAATCGGCGCGTGTCGGGTATACAAAAATACTGGATCACGTTGTCGGTTATTATCTGGCGCATGACCCTTCTCCGATACTCGTTGTTCAGCCCCGCGTAGAAGATGCGGAGGACTACAGTAAAACCGAAATTGCGCCGATGCTGCGTGATACTCCGGTGTTAGCAGAGATATCTGGTGACCCCAAAGCCAAAAATAGCAACCAGACTATCCTGAAAAAGACGTTCTTGAATGGCTCGAATCTGACATTAGTCGGGGCGAACAGTCCGGGCGGGTTTCGTCGTATCACATGCAGGATCATCTTGTTTGATGAAGTGGATGGCTACCCATCAGGTGGTGCCGGTGTCGAGGGTGACCAAATCGCACTAGGTACAAAACGTTCAGAAACATTTTGGAACCGCAAAATCGTATTGGGTTCAACCCCGACTGTAAAAGGCGCCAGCCGTATTGAAAAGTCATTTGGCGATAGTGACCAGCGTTATTACTACGTCCCATGCCCTCACTGTAATGAATATCAGGTTCTTGAATGGGGCGGCCCAGATACTCCTTACGGTATCAAATGGGACAAAGACGAACACGGAGAAGGGATACCGGATACCGCTTATTACGTTTGTCGTCATAACGGATGCGTGATCCATCATAACGAAAAAGCCGGCCTGGTAAAGCGCGGGGAATGGCGGGCAACCAAACCATTTAAAGGTCATGCCGGATTTCATATCTGGGCGGGTTACAGTCTGTTTCCCAATGCCGCATGGAAATATCTGGTTGCTGAATGGTTGCGGGTGAAAAATGACCCGCTGATGCGTCAGACATTTATCAACCTGGTTCTGGGTGAACCGTATGAAGATCGGGGCGAGAAAGCATTGAGTGAAAGAAAACTCCTTGAGCGCTGTGAAGTCTTTGCTGCTGAGGTACCGGACGGCGTTGCGGTTCTGACGGCGGGTATTGATACCCAAGATGATCGCTTTGAAATAGAAGTCATTGGCTGGGGCCGGAATGAAGAAAGCTGGTCTATTGCTTATGACGTGATCGAGGGCGATTTAGAAACTGATGAGCCGTGGAAACGCTTAGATCACTATCTAAAACAAATCTGGCGCCGTGCTGATGGACGCGGTTTTACTATCATGGCGGCATGCATGGACTCTGGCGGACACCACACCCAACAAGTCTACGAATTCTCAAAAGCCAGAATAGGCAGAAGAATATGGGCGATAAAAGGGGAATCGGCTCGCGGCGGTAAACGCTCCCCAGTGTGGCCGACCAAAAAACCGACATCCCGTACTAAGTCAAGTTTCAAGCCTATCATTCTCGGTGTTAATGCGGCTAAGGATACGGTCCGGGGGAGATTACATATTAATCCACCGCGACCCGGTGAGGCAGCGGCAAGCTATATGCACTTTCCGGCAGACAGGGATCTGAATTATTTCAGTCAATTGTTAGCGGAACGTTC
>NZ_CAWNXG010000116.1:0-2214 GCF_963878145.1 Photorhabdus sp. S10-54
ATCGGAGCATTGTCGGCTTTTTGTTGGAGGTGGTATCAGGCTTAATTGCTTATACGTTCCAACCGAAAAAGCCGAGCTTAGGTTTACGTGCTCAGGAAATCGCAATGCTTAAGCAGAGTTGAGGTTAATACCGTTTTTTCCTGTGCAGGAAACCCGAACAGATAAATCCCCGCCAAGGCATTACTCTGCTCACCAGTGCAAAGCAAGGACAACACAAAATGATGCCGCGCGCGATAAATTTCGCCTATCCGCTCGATAAATGAAGCGACAATTGTGTTTCATCTATTGAAAAATTTTTACACAACTAACGTCATAAATATGACTGTAATTTATTCAATTTACCCATTTTTCCTTTAAATCTGTAGCAAGGTAACCAATTCCACACAGCTAGGCGGTATATTCTGCACTCATTAAAATGGGGTTAACACCTCTATCATAATGCACAGTACAGAATGAAATGCCTAACCAAATGAAAATGATTGGAATGCATTTAGCTATGATTTTAGCTGAACTTGAACCTACCTCTGATGTAAAGCTATTTTAGCCTTATAAACCTCTATCTTGAGACTAAGAAGTTATTAAAAAGCGCTCGGCAAATTCACCTAACTGAACGAGAAGCATGAGCGTATAGATAGGAAAAACGTGAAGTCATTTTCGGAATTCAGCATTAAAGTTAGCAATACGCAACGCGTAAAAATCGTTGGTCAAACTAAGGGAGCCGAAGCTCCGAAAATTGGGGAAATCGCTATAGCTGAAAAGGCCGACCTCATGACCTCATAAGCCAGCCCCCTCTCCAACCTGGAGCGAAACCGGTTTAGTTACATCTATCTGCGCAAAAGGAGCGCAGATAGCTCCAATTATAGTGTTAGCCAAGTAAAACGTGTATAGACATTACATAACACGGAGTACAAAAAACAACTTTAGGGATATTAAACCCTAATTGTTCTACCACATAGTTAACTATGTGAATCCCTCTTTAGCTACGCTATCTGATGAAACTAGCATAGATAGAAAGTTATCAGCATATCGAGGAATATTTTCTTGGGATTCTTTTTATGAGAACACTTGGCTCTAATGATAACAAATGTGCTATATGAACAAATTCCACAACATCCAATCTTCTTTCACCATTCTCAACTTTTGCAATAAACGATTGAGGGCGATCTAGCGCTTGAGCTAAATTCTCTTGCGTGACCCCCTTTGCTATACGAGCCTCACGGAGTGCTTTGATAACTATTTGATATTCATCAGAGTAAATTGAAACCATATATTCAATCCTACTAAACATTTAGGATTAAATATCAATCGATTGTTGATTTATACCAAAATGGGATTTTTTATTTTATAAGCTCTGCTCGTTTTGGCTTTTTAGGTGGTTTTTTGAACAGTATTTTTTCTAAAATTAGCCCATGATCGACAGATAGCAAGTGTGCTATATGCACAAATTCAACTACATCCAACCTTCTTTCACCATTTTCAATTTTAGCAATAAATGATTGAGGTCGATCTAAGGCTTGAGCCAATCTTTTTTGAGTAATACCTTTTTCTATCCTAGCCTTACGAAGAGCGTTTATAACCATTTGATATTCATATGAATAAATCGATGCCATTTCTTTAACCTTGATTAATATCCCAAAATCGAATATCAACCATTTACTTAAATATCCCAAAATAGGATAATTCATGCGTTTGTTATATGGAGATATAAAGGAAATGAATAAAAAAGATTGGCATACTGCCGACATTATCGCTGCCTTACGTAAGCTCGGCACTACCTTAGCAGCGGTATCACGTAAGGAGGGACTTAGCTCATCTACATTAGCTAATGCTCTATCACGACCTTGGCCTAAAGGAGAGTGGATTATTGCGAACAATCTCGGAGTACATCCCTCAGAAATTTGGCCAAGCCGATATTTTGACGAGAATGGACAACCTATTGAACGAGTTATCCGAAATAATTCTTCAAGGTGACTAATTCTCAACTAAATGGTCTAAGTTCGGTATAATATCGAACCTAGGCCATGTTAGCTGCTTAGACTGTCCAACTATTGGGGCCAGTTTATTGCAGCCCTTATTCTATTACTCTAGGTTTTTCAGGCCAATAAATATCTGGCGCTAAGCTAGCATCAACACGGTTTAGCAATACCCTATATTTTTTCAAAGCGGTCAACCGAGAGTTTTCCTCATCACTCGCCATCCCCAAATCTACCGCAT
>NZ_CAWNXG010000117.1:0-2178 GCF_963878145.1 Photorhabdus sp. S10-54
TCACGGCAGGTGTGATGAAGGTGTTCAAGTTCGGCTTTTTGTTCATCGGTAATGAATATTTTCATGATGGATACCATGAACCTCATTTGGGCGAAAATCAAGCAGTTTCAATGAGCACGGGTATATATCGATACAATCGTTGACTATCTGGCTCAAGCTTGTAGCCAAGTAGTCCATTGAGAGACATTCCAACATCAACCGATGTATATATCACATCAGCATCGCGTTTATCCATTCTAAAAGCTTTTTCTCCAATTCCTTCATAGACGAATTTAACTGGCCCAGTATAGCTTTCGCGATAAAGGATATAATAACCACTTTCAACAACATTATTGAAGCCGTGAGCCATCAATGATGCTCCAAGTGTTGCTCCAACACCGCTATCAATAGCAAGAAATCCACCTATGAGTTGTATACTGCCAGATACAAATCCAATCCATGAGACAATCAAATTAACTGTCTCATCATTCCTGCTTTTAGCATTTTCACTGTTTACCTTTTTCTTTACAACAATGGCTTGCCTTACACTCTTTTGAGAAAGCATTGCATCTTGCTCTTCTAATGATCGGATTTCTTCGTCTAATAAAGCTATTGCTTCAGAGATTGAGATCTCCCCGGTATTTATCTTTGATGTGTTTTCTTGGCAATAGGCCATGACTTCACCGATAAAATGGTCTTTAGCCAGACTCCATTTTACATATTTATCGGAAACTCTGTTCATAAGCATCATCAACACATTTTGTTTATCCATTTGAATTTTTAGGAGTTTTCTTTCTTCATTAGTACTGTTATCCAAGTATCCTCTGGCCGAAGGATTTCTTTCGTAAAATTCATCTAAAGCATCCATAATGAGTAACCTGTTGTTTTGAATTTAGCTTAAAATAGTATTATGCACTAAAAATATACAATGGAATTATAAGTCAAGGTTTATTTTTACTTGTAAGGATACTTTCTTAGCGTGTTTTAAGACGTAGGATTATTAGCAAAGTCCGTTATAAATTTTCTTCAATGAAAATATTAATTCTTCATTTATTTTTTGGATATGTTTCTGTTTTTCTGAAAAATATGATGTAATTATTTTATATAAATTAACACTTTAATTTATTTAGATGTTTGGTAAATCGAGTGTTATTAACAGAAATATAATTAATTGATTTTTTGATAAGGAGGTTATTATTATGTGAATACAAGTTAAAAACTCATTTAAATGAATGGCTTTCATTGAGTAGTTGTTGTAAATATAATGTTTTTCCGGTTTTCCTTTTCTGGCATTTGATTCTTTAGGCTCTTCTATTAATGCATTCGGTAAAGATCTGCCTGAGAAAATATGGGAAGATGTTCTTTGTAACTTGATTGCGGGTTTTCCAGAGATATTATAGCCTTGATAATGAGTGGCGATGATTAACTGATAAGACAGAGAAACGGATTGTGGCAAAGAAAGAAAAACGACCTCACCATGACGCGTTATTCAAACATTTTTTAACGCAGCCCGAAACGGCCAGGGAATTTTTATCCCTTTATCTGCCCGAAGAGGTCCAGTCGTTGTGTGATTTAGCCACATTGAAACTGGAACCCGGCAGTTTTGTGGACCGGCATTTACGTCAACTGCACAGTGATGTGCTGTACTCGGTTGAAACGGCTCGGGGACAAGGTTATATCTACTGTCTGATTGAACATCAATCCACCCCTGACCCGTTGATGGCCTGGCGGTTGATGTATTACGCCATGTCAGCCATGGCGGCTCACCTGAAAAAAGGCCATACTGAACTCCCTTTGGTGGCGCCTCTGCTGTTTTATCATGGTGAGGTTCGTCCTTATCCTTACTCAAACCGGTGGCTGGATTGTTTTACGCTCCCTGAACAGGCGGCTCGCTTATACCGCCAGGCGTTTCCGTTGGTGGATGTCAGTGTGCTCAGCGATGAAGAGATCCTGACACATAAAGGCGTTGCCCTGATGGAGCTGGTGCAAAAACATATTCGCTGCCGAAATGCACTTATGTAATCACCTCTCAACATTAATGATCATCTTTAGTCATGAAAATTAACTTAATTAATTGATTTTAAATTGAAATTTATTTTTTCTCGGCTTGTCTTAGTCAGTGATAATCATAAATATTCATCTCGTGTCATGGAAAATATGTACATGTCGGTGTACATAAACTACATTAAGAGCTGTATT
>NZ_CAWNXG010000118.1:0-1765 GCF_963878145.1 Photorhabdus sp. S10-54
GCAGAAGACGTAATTCGTACATCTTTACATAATATTTCAAAACTATAAGTGTTTCGTATGTTTACCATTATATTATTCACCTGCTATTTCTATGTTAATGTGATTATCGGGTAAATCGAAACCGCAGTCATGTAAAACATCCTTGATACAATGCTGCAAAGCTATTTTATAATCGCTAAAATATGTTAAATGAAAAATAAAAGTTGAATTTTTGTCGAGACTAAGACTTTTGACAATGCTATTAAACTCTTTCATTGAAAGCTTTATTTCAATTTTCATTGTTTAATCCTCGATTTTGGGTATGCCAATCATTTTGTTTAAATCTTCAACTTTTACTGATAATGAAGTGTTTATACTTCTAATATCCTCAGAGGGAATTAAATCTTTCGCTTCCGGCCAGACTTCAATAAGTCGCTTTGTTGTAGTGACTGAATTTAAAATAGCGTAAACGTTATTTTTTATTTCCTCTTTCTTATTGTTTAGCTCATTTGATTTTTTTTCTATCTCCGTAAAACGAATAGAGAGTTCATGGTCCGCTGGAAAACGACAATGATTTTGCGTGGGCGTTATTAACTTAATGTCTTTTCCTAAGTCATCTTTGCCGTAATATAATCGTCCCGTCTGGAGTCCACCAAAAGCGGCATATATGCCATCCGCAAGTACATTATAAATATGAATATGTCTGTCAATATTAACTTGTAACTCTTTAATATCTTCAAGTGCTTTATCGTATACGCGATTATAATGCTTGGCTTTTTCTTCCCCTTCCAACGCGGCAACTCGGACGTCTTTTGCGAGTTGGTCCTTTTCTCGCCCCAATTGGGCGTAGCATTCAGATATTCCAGCGGATGATAACGCGTTATTAACTATTTCTTTCTTTAAATCTCTTGTTAATTTCTTCGACATAATTTAATCCTCATAGGTTTAGTTGATAATTGGCTTCCGTGCCGATAATTCCCTATTGTTTTTCCCGGTGTGGCGAAATTAATCATTCGCTTAAATCATAAAAAGTACCGTAAGTTATCTCTTCAAAACATTCAGGAACTTTCGGTATTGTATCCCAACCCTCTCCCTCTCTCTCTACACTGGGAATAGCGAATAAAAGAATGCTATTATCTTTTGATGCCTTTCCCACTGATGTTGAAATCACTGGAATGCCACGTTGATTTGGTTTTTGAGTTCCTAATTTTGTGCAACCAATATTGAATTTCTCAATAAGAAAATCTTTGTAAGTAGGCAGTTTCTTTAACTTCCTGTTTGTTTCTTTGGTTAAATCAGCAATGTTTTTATTAAATTCCTTCCCTGCTTTTGAATTGCTTTTTGCATGAACTACTTTTAATTCATCGTTTTTCACAATAATTTTTACAGCAAAATCAAATTCTTTCTCTATTGGAAAAGCAAATTTTTCTATTAATGTTCCATTTACACCGAACCCATGTTGAAATGTTGCCCCCTTTGCACCGATGCTATCTTTTGCAGTTTTAAGAACTTCCGCTCGCTTCTCATTGATAATTTGAAATTCATCATCAATCTGTTTAACGATATCACCAGTTAGACGATAGTATTTAAAATCTCTTTCGCTCATATATCCTCCCATGATTAACTCATCACAGCCCACTCGGAAATGAGCTGAAATTAGTTAATTGGCAATACTGCTCTCATCTGGCGTGAGTTCATCTCTGTTTTTAATTACAAATGGTTTGCCGAGAAAGTCTTGTCGATCATCACCGGAATAATAATTAGAAACTAGCTTCTGACAAAATAA
>NZ_CAWNXG010000119.1:0-1936 GCF_963878145.1 Photorhabdus sp. S10-54
TCAAACGTGCGGTGGGTATCGTTGCGCCTGTCATCGTTAATCCCTATTTCCACCAAATTGACTATGAGCGCCAATACAACGATATGCCTGCACGTGAGCATGCTGAGGACAGTAAGCGGATTATCAATGAATGGAAAAAAGAACTGAAAATCAAAGGAAGCAAGAAACCGGTGGAACTTTAGCGAGCCATACACCGGTTCTTGCAAAGGAGACGAAATAATGAACATCACATCTCAAAGAGATTATGTCACTAATACCGACTTATTCGCAACCTTATGCGGCACTCAGCAATTGATTGATGTTGCTATCACGCTGATTAGGGAGGGTCGAAATCTTGAGGCCGAAAGCCTATTGCGAAGGGTGAATACGGCTTCTTCGTCTGCTATCGAACACCACAAGACGGCATTATTGCGTAAATAAGGGGTATTCATGTTGACGATAACACCCAATACGACTCAGAGCCGGGCATTGTCCATGTTGCGCCAGAACTGGAAGCAACACAGTACCTTCATGGTGTATGCGCCTACCGGCAGCGGTAAAACAGGCTTATCGGCATTCATCACAGACGGATTTGTTTCTCGCGGTATGCGGGTGATGTTTGTCGCGCCTTACTTAACTTTGGTTCGTCAGACTGCCACCCGGTTTATTCAGTACGGATTGCCGGAAGAAGAAATTGGTTATGTGTGGCGGGATTACCAGCCCCATGATCCTAACCGGCTAATTCAAATTGCCTCGGCTGATACGTTAATCCGCCGTGACTTCCCGGACAACATCGATCTGCTGATCATTGACGAGGCTCATTTACGTCGTAAGAAACTGCTTGAAGTGATTCAGTATCTGGCAGAGAACACCGGTGTAAAAGTGATTGGCCTGTCAGGAACGCCGTTTTCCCCGTTTCTGGGAAACTACTATCAACAGCTTTTAAAGCCTACAACAATGAAAGAACTTATCGCTAAAGGCGAACTCAGTTCCTATGAATTTTATGCCCCCACCAAGCCGGACCTGAAAGGCGTAAAACTGACCGCCAGTGATGACTTTGGGCAGGATTACAAAGAGGACCAGCTAGCCGAAATCATGGGGGATTCAACGCTGGTGGGCGATATCGTCAGGAACTGGCTGGAGAATGGTAATGATGAACCCACGATTTGCTTTTGCGTCAACGTGGCCCACGCCAATTTTATCACGGTTGAATTTAATAAAGCCGGTGTGAATGCCGAGGTAATCATTGCTGAGACGCCCCCGGAAGAAAGGCAGATCATCATTCATCGTTTTGAACAGGGTGTAACAAAGATCCTGGTGAGTGTTAGTACGCTGATTGCGGGATTTGATAGTGACGTCCGGTGCATTATTTATGCCCGCCCGACTAAATCAGAGATTAGATGGACCCAGTGTCTTGGCAGAGGGCTTCGTACTGCGCCCGGTAAAGAAACCTGCCTTATCTTCGATCACAGCGGTTCGGTTCACCGACTCGGTTATCCCGATGATATTGAGTACGACGAGTTGCCTTCAAAGAGCGACGGGATGAAAGACGGTTCCCGCAGTGCTGACAGCGGCAAAGCTGAAAAACTCCCGAAAGAATGCCCCAGTTGCCACTTTATGAAGCCGGCAGGCGTCTATGTTTGCCCGAAATGTGGATTTAAGCCCTTAAGCGGTGAAGATGTGGAAGTGGATCGCTCGCGTGGGCTGAAAAAACTTAGTGGTAAGGACCGAGTTTACAGCAAGGCAGAACGTCAAAGCTGGTGGTCCCAAATCAAGTATTACCAGCGCCAGCGAGCCAACCAAGGGAAGCCCATTTCTGATGGCTGGTGTGCCCATACCTTTAGAGACAAATTCAGTGAGTACCCCAATGGCTTAAACGACCACCCGGTAGAGATCACGCCAGAAGTGAACAACTTCATCAAATGGAAACTGATTGCTTATGCAAAAAGCCAGGAGA
>NZ_CAWNXG010000120.1:0-1906 GCF_963878145.1 Photorhabdus sp. S10-54
GAGATAGAGCCTGCCTCATAGAAAATCAGACCAAAGAATCAGCACAATACTGATTTCCTCAAGCTCTATTTCCTAAACAGGTTCTTTGGGTTTGAATGCGCATGAGGTGCGCGGTGAAATTCGGATAGAAAAAAGTCCCGCGATTGCGAGACTCTGTTACTGACACTGAGTTTTGATGTAGTCCTGCAACCCCAGAATCATTTACTCTGAGGTCTCTGAGGTGGCAGGGTGTTCATGAATACTGTTCCTTGGCCCAGTTTCTCCAGTCAAACCCACATTCACATTTACCAGCGCTATCCTGAAATTCAGCATCAAGACCACATGTCGGACAGCACGGTACTTCAACTGTTATTTTTGTTCCTACTGGCCAGCGCTGAACGTCAAACGTAATTTTGCCTGCGGTGTCAGATTCCATATCGCCGTCGCAATAGATCTCAATAAACGGATTGTGTGCATCGCAGTTCTCACCAGCATAAACATCTGCTTTTACTTCACCCCATGACGCTGTTTTGTACTTAAGTTCATTTGTTACCATCATTGCCCCTACACTCAGTCTTCATATAATCCCTCAGTCCAAGGAATTGGGCTTCGAGGGTTTCGAGTTCTCCGAGGAGACGTAAATAATCTTGTTCAGCGTCTTTCTCCAGTCGGGCGGGTCTTGAACCATCCAAGCCGGTGCTGGAAGCGGTTTCAGACACTGGACACGTGGCTTTGACGAGCAACCGGCGACGACCGGCAGCAACATCATCACGCAGAGCATCGATTTCAGATTTCGCATTGGCTAGTTCCTTTGTATGCTGATTATCCAGTTCAGACAGGCGCCTTATCCTCTCCTGCTGATTAACGATTTCATTCTGCTGCTCCAGCAACTCACTCTGTAGCTTAATGCTTGTATCGAGCTGATCTGTATATTTACTTCGATAGTGATAAGCAACAAGACAGACAAGCGCTAGTGCAATAACTGTATAACCATGAGAGTTAAACTTCATAATATTGGACTGTTAGCAAGATACACTGCTGTTGAAAAACCACGCGGCGTAGCGCTTCTAAAGTTAGCCCGTTCTGGGCTGGGGGAGGCTTTGTGAATTCGATCGTCTGGTTGACATAACAATTCATTCTTGTACTCATCCGGCATTACAAACCCGTTTCCAGCCCAGATGCAGGTTTTCTTTGTATAATTGTCATCATGACAATAACCGGTGAAATAGTGGGGATGAAATGTATAATTCGGCTTTCCGAAAATACTACTAAATACACTGACAGGATTCTCGAAGAACCAGGGAACATTCAGCATCTTTCCTATGTTTTTACACTGTTCAGCCACCAGCGCCGCTTTAATTTGAAACGCCGGGTCATCTTTAGCCTTATCTTTGAACCACCTTGCGCCAGACACAGCAACATCAGTACACGGCGGAAACCCGGCAACAAAAACTGGATTTTTAACATTTCGGATTGCAGCCCACGTTTCATCTGAATCAATAACGTTAGCTATTTTTGTTATTGTTCCGCCTGCCTTGTGATTTTCTGTCGATGACTTATTGTGCTGTGGATCTATTAGTAATGTACTGTAACCATCATTTAACCAAGGCTCTGCAAATATACCGGTTAAATCACATAAACAAATAATCGTTCCTTTTGTCATATACTTTCCTTACAACAGCGAAAAGGCTTTATCAATGACCTCATCGCTATAAGGTTGACTACCATTTTCCATGGTAATAACCGACTTAATCAGCTTTGTCATAAATGCTCTATCGAAGACATCAACAATTTGGTCGCGGGTAACTCCCGTGTCTTTACATACGTGATTAATATAGGCATCGGTATTATTTTCTATCTTTGGCGCCCATCGTGAAATAATGCCGTTTATTGTGTTGATCCCGTATTTACGATGGTAATTCTGAAT
>NZ_CAWNXG010000121.1:0-1896 GCF_963878145.1 Photorhabdus sp. S10-54
GGCCGTCACTGACGGCGGCATGCGTGGTACTGCTGTCATGGCCCTGATTATGGGCCCCCGTCAGCGCATTAACCGCCAGATTATTCAGCACCTGACCGGTGGTTGGTTGGCCGAGGCTGACGCCCGCATTCTGCTGCTCAACGCTAAAGTCCGCTTTATTTTGAATATCTTTAAAACCCAGTGTCCCGGTGTTCAGGGTGTTTTTGGCTTTGTCGGCAGTACTTGCTATCACTGCACCATCCAGTTGGGTGTGGTCGCCGACGTTAACCTGATAACCGCCTTTACCAGCAAACAGCCCGGTCTGCTCCTGTACTGAATCATAGTTGCTGTGCAGTTTGTTGCGGCTGGCATTGAGGCTCGCTGTGCCGTTGGTGAGGGGACCCACAGTGGCACTGACGCCCGCGCTGGTGTTGTGTTGCCGGCTGTCATAGCGCTGGCTGTCTTGTTCACTGCTCAATGACAGATGGCGTTTCACCTCGGCAGTAATTTGCTCACCCTTCACCTGTGCCCCTTTTAACGTCGTATCCCGGCCACTGTTTAGCTCAACGGTCTGTCCCGCCTGTAACGTGGTGTTATTGTGGCTGACGCCGTTGCCGTTTTCACGGCCGTTGCCCCGACTGACATTGGCCGAGACGTTCAGACCGGTGCCTCCGGGTCCAGCGGTCAGGCCCACGCCCAGCGAGCTGCCGTGGCTGCTGTTTTTGCCGGCGGTCTGTTCGGTGTTCTGGCTGGATGAGAGCGCAATATCCCGACTCGCATTGAGTTTCAGGTCTTTGCCCGCCTGTAACTGGCTGCCCTGAATGCGGATATCGCCGTTCGAACCTGATGTCCCTTTATCGTCACCGTGCGCCGTTATCGTGAGGTTATCCCCGGCAGTGAGGTGGCTGCCCTGTTGGGTGGTCTGACGGGACTGCTGTTCTGAACGGGAAGACTGGCGACCGTAGGACAAGCTCACCCCGGCCAGGTTGTTATTGCTGCTGCTGTCACTGCCCTGAGCTTCCGCCAGTCGGGCGGCTTGAGTCGCCTGTACCCCGCTCAGCGCGGCTTTGGTATTTTGCAACGCTTTCAGGCGCAGGTCACTTTCATTGCGGGCGGTTCTGGCTGTTTGCACCGCACTGTTGACGGCCCCGCCGGCAGCGCCACTCAGCGCCACGGTTAAGCCGCTCTGTTTCTGTTCGGTTTTTGTTGTGGTGTGATTGCGGTTTTCCGCACTGGTGACAGTGACCTGTTGACCGGTCAGCGTCAGGTCTTTACCGGCAATCACCTCACTGCCGTGAATACGGAGTTGTTCTCCCGCATTAAGAACCACATTGCCCTGGCTGCTGCCGACCGTGCTGCCTTTGCTAAGCTGGCTGTCGCTGTCGGTGGTGGTTTTCTGGCTGGCTTTGCCAACGGTAAAACCAATCCCGCCCGTGCCCATCAGGCCCGATTTTTTCTCCTGCCGCAAATGGGTTTCACCGTGAGATTCTGCGGCGGTGGCGACGGTAAGCTGATGACCGGCGTTCAGGCTGACATCTTGCGTGCCTGCCACATTGCTGCCGCTGATATGCAGGTCTTTACCGGCCTGTAAAGTCACTTTATCGCCGCTGAATGTGGTACTGAGCGCCTGCCGGTCGTGCACTTCATCGTGGGTTTCCACCGACGACTTCGACAGCCAGCCTTTGCTGGTCTGTTTACTGTGCTCCACTAAGTCGGATGAGGCGGTACCGGTTGTCAGCGTCAGGTTATGCCCGGCCTGCGCCGTCAGGTGTTGACCGGCATTGACGTGAGCGGCGGTGGCGGTCAAATCCTGCCCGGCTTGCAGGGTCACCTCACCGGCACCGGTTATCTGGCTGCCGATATCCTGTTGTTGGGTCAGATGGCGATAGTTATCTTTCCCCCAATTCCCCTGTTCTG
>NZ_CAWNXG010000122.1:0-1847 GCF_963878145.1 Photorhabdus sp. S10-54
CCGCCCAACGTGAAGAAATTGTCATGCCGGCTGATTTGCTCAATCCCCAGCAGTTCACACCAAATTGCCGCCAACACCGTTTCGGTTGCTCCCTGCGGCGCCTCATAACGTTGGCGGGCAAACGCTTCTCTGTCCGGTGCCGGCAATGCCCGTCTGTCCAGCTTGCCATTCGATGTCAACGGGAAGCCGTCCAGACGGACAAACGCCGCCGGTACCATATAATCCGGTAAAACCGCACTCAGGTACACCCGCAGGCTATTCACCAGCCCCTCCGCGGCGTCTGCCACCACATACGCTACCAGTCGCTTCTCCGATCCATCACCCTGTGCCAGTACCGCCGATCCACGCACCGACGGGTATTCTGCCAGCCGGGCTTCAATTTCCCCCGGTTCAATGCGGAAACCACGGATTTTCACCTGCTGGTCATTGCGCCCCAAAAATTCCAGATTGCCGTCCAGCCGGTAGCGCGCTAAATCCCCGGTGCGGTACATCCGTGCATCCGGTTTATCACTGAACGGGTCGGTCAGAAAACACGCCGCCGTCAGTTCAGGCCGGTTCAGATAGCCATTGGCTACCCCGTCTCCGCCAATATACATTTCACCAACAGTGCCCAACGGCACCGGCAGCCCCTCAGCATCCAACAGATAAACCCGGGTATTAGCGACAGGCCGACCGATAGGAATGTTGCTCGCCTCCTGTGCCAATGCAGTGATACGGTACATTGTCGAAAAGGTGGTGCCTTCAGTGGGGCCATAGGCCTGCAATAATTGTTGGGGCATATTATCCAGAATTCCGGCAATTACTTGTAAATCAGGAATATCTCCGCCAAAAATGAGGGTCTTTATTTGTGGAAAAACGGACGATAGCTCTGCCGCCAGCCGGTTAAACAGTCCAATTGTCAGCCACAGGATCGTGATACGGTGAACCTGTAAAGCCCGCACTAACGCAGCCGGGGTCAATAAGGTGGTGTGATCGATAACCACTAATGTCCCCCCGCTAAGCAGCGGGGCCCAAACCTCAAACGTGCTGGCATCAAATGCCAGATTTGCGGTAAAGGCCACCCGCTCATCCGGGCCGATTTCCGCATAGCCATTATTGATAACCAGCCGGACGACCGCACGGTGGGACACGACAACCCCTTTCGGCACGCCGGTTGAACCGGAGGTGTACATAACATAAACGGCATCTGAACCAAGGCGGGTTAAGTTGAGATTCAGCCCCTCTTCTTCCCGGCCTGAGTCTGTTTCTCCCATCATCCGGAAGAGCGGCACAGCCAGATTAACCGGAATACCCATTTGCTTATCGGTAAGCAGCAACTGAGCAGCACAATCATGTATCAACCAGTTTTTCCGTTCATCCGGTGCACCAGGATCAATGGGTACATAAACCGCGCCGGCTTTAAGAACGGCCAGTTGGGCTACCACCAGCGCCACCGAACGGTCCAGCAACAGCGCAACATGCCCACCGGGACAAACCCCCTGCTCAATGAGCTGACGGGCCAGCCGGTTGGCACGGACATTGAGTTCCGCATAGCTGAGGGTCTGATCTTCGTACACCAGAGCGGTGGCAGCCGGGGTTTTCGCCGCCTGTTGTTCAAATAACTGATGGAGGCACAAGGCTTCAGGATACGGCGCTTCCGTTGCATTCCAGGTTTTTAGTAACAAGGTCCGTTCCGCTTCCGGCAGGATGTCCAATGTCCGTACCGGCCTGTCCGGGGTGTGCTCCAGCGCTTCCGCCAGACTCTCCAGTGCCTGCTGCATATAATCGCATACCCGCTCCGGCGCAAACGGCTGAACCGTCTGTGCTGTCAGCCCCAGCGAACCACCAAAATCCTCAACCGACAGTAC
>NZ_CAWNXG010000123.1:0-1794 GCF_963878145.1 Photorhabdus sp. S10-54
TCAAACGTGCGGTGGGTATCGTTGCGCCTGTCATCGTTAATCCCTATTTCCACCAAATTGACTATGAGCGCCAATACAACGATATGCCTGCACGTGAGCATGCTGAGGACAGTAAGCGGATTATCAACGAGTGGAAAAAAGGACTGAAAATCAAGGGAGGCAAGAAACCGAACAGCGATACTTTGGCGAGCACGTCTGATTCGGCTCTTGCGGGCACCACAGAGAATTCAGCACCTGTGAGCGATTATGTCACCAAATCCGCCTCAAGGGAATGGGGGAAGTAAAGCATGCTGACGATCACCCCAAATACAACCCAGAGTCGCGCCTTGTCCATGTTGCGCCAGAACTGGAAGCAACACAGTACCTTCATGGTATATGCGCCTACCGGCAGCGGTAAAACCGGCTTATCAGCATTCATCACAGCCGGTTTTGTCTCTCGCGGAATGCGGGTGATGTTTGTCGCGCCTTACTTAACTTTGGTGCGTCAGACTGCTACCCGGTTTATTCAGTACGGACTGCCGGAGGAAGAAATTGGCTACGTATGGCGGGATTACCAGCCCCATGATCCGAACCGGCTAATTCAGATTGCATCGGCTGACACGCTCATTCGTCGTGACTTCCCGGATAACATCGATCTGTTGATCATTGACGAGGCCCATTTACGCCGTAAAAAGCTGCTTGAAGTCATTCAATATCTGGCAGAAAACACTAGCGTAAAAGTTATCGGCCTGTCAGGAACGCCATTTTCCCCGTTTCTGGGAAACTACTATCAACAGCTCCTGAAACCCACCACAATGAAAGAGCTTATCGCTAAAGGTGAACTGAGCACCTATGAATTTTATGCTCCCACCAAGCCGGACCTGAAAGGCGTAAAAGTAACTTCCAGTGATGACTTTGGGCAGGATTACAAAGAGGACCAGCTAGCCGAAATTATGGGTGATTCGACGCTGGTGGGCGATATCGTCAGGAACTGGCTGGTGAATGGTAACGATGAACCCACGATTTGCTTTTGCGTCAACGTGGCCCACGCCAATTTTATCACGGTTGAATTTAATCAAGCGGGGGTCAATGCCGAGGTAATCATTGCTGAGACGCCCCCGGAAGAAAGGCAGATCATCATCCATCGTTTTGAACAGGGTGTAACAAAAATATTAGTTAGTGTTGGCACGCTGATTGCGGGGTTCGATAGTGATGTCCGGTGCATCATTTATGCGAGACCAACTAAATCTGAAATCAGATGGGTGCAATGTCTTGGCCGCGGGCTTCGTACCGCGCCCGGTAAAGAAACCTGCATGATATTCGATCACTCCGGCACGGTTCACCGACTCGGTTATCCCGATGATATTGAGTATGACAAGTTGCCTTCAAAGAGCGACGGGATGAAAGACGGTTCCCGCAGTACTGACAGCGGCAAAGCTGAAAAACTCCCGAAAGAATGCCCCAGTTGCCACTTTATGAAGCCGGCAGGCGTCTATGTTTGCCCGAAATGTGGCTTTAAACCCTTAAGCGGTGAAGATGTGGAAGCGGATCGCTCGCGTGGGCTGAAAAAACTTAGTGGTAAGGACCGAGTTTACAGCAAGGCAGAACGTCAAAGCTGGTGGTCCCAAATCAAATATTACCAGCGCCAGCGGGCTAACCAAGGCAAGCCTATTTCAGATGGCTGGTGCGCCCATACCTTTAGAGACAAATTCAGTGAGTACCCCAATGGCTTAAACGACCACCCGGTAGAGATCACGCCAGAAGTGAACAACTTCATCAAATGGAAACTGATTGCTTATGCAAAAAGCCAGGAGA
>NZ_CAWNXG010000124.1:0-1780 GCF_963878145.1 Photorhabdus sp. S10-54
GTGACTGCTCCCCGCCGTAAACGGCGAGGCTTCCCACTTCCTAGGCCGCAGCCGTCTGTGCGACGGATTTACGCAGGCCTCCATGGGCAGAAACGACGAGTCCCGCCGCCTGTAATTCAAATATGCCTTGCTGTTTAATATTCAGCGCAGCGTTGAGATCCCGATCGTGCTCTATGTGGCATGCCGGACATTGCCAGAGCCGTTTGTGGAGCGGCATTTCCGGCATCTTATGACCGCAACAATGGCAGGTTTTCGAGCTGGCAAACCATTGATCCAGCTTCACCAGATGAACACCTGTTTCTGCCGCCTTGTATTCCAGTTTGGTGATGAATCCAGCCCAACCAGCGTCCCCTATGGAACGTGCCAGCCTGTGATTTTTCATCATGTTCGCCGCTTTCAGCGTCTCGACAATTACCGCTTGGTTTTCGTCAACAATTGCGCGAGATAATTTATGTTGAAAATCGGCACGGGCGTTGGCTACCCGTTCGTGAACTGCTGCAAGCTGTATGCGGGCTTTACATCTGTTGGCACTTCCCTTTTTCTTACGGGAAAGCGCTTTCTGCTTCCGTCGTAGATTGTGGCTGGCATTGATCAGATGGCGGGGATTGGCAATCTTATTACCGTCCGATTTGATGGCAAAATGCGTCAGCCCCATATCCAGACCGGTAACATTTGCTATCAGGGTTGGCTTCGCTGGTGCTTCTATCTGCTCGTCACAGAGTATCGAAGCGTAATATTTTCCCGTTACGGAACAGCTCAGAGTAATACTTTTCACTGAGCCAGAGATTTCACGGTGTAAACGCGCTTCAATCGGCGAAATTTTCGGGATTTTCGGGATTTTGATCGCGCCATCAAGCACTTTGATTCCAACACAATGATAGCTTGATTGTCTGCCGTGTTTGCGTTTGAACGAGGGATAACGGGCTTTTAACTGCGGATTGAAAAAGTTGGAAAAAGCAACGTCGAGATTGATAACCGCCTGTTGCAACGCAATGGAGTCATATTCTTTTAGCCATCCATATCTACGAGATTTTTTCGCTACGGCAAGCAAAGGTTTGAGATCTTTCCGCGGATTTAAATTTACGCCGTGTCGCTGGTAAGCGTGTCTCTTAATGCTCAGGGCTTTGTTGTACGCGAAACGAACCGCACCGAACTGGGCATTGAGATATTCAGCCTGTTCTTGTGTCGGATATACACGGACTTTCGTGGCTCTTAACATAATCAGCGCTCGTTGATATACGCTATTTATTTTAACAGGTTAATGGTAAATATCAATTGAGTAATCATCATGAATCCCTTGAGGGCTTTCTTCGGAAGCGCCATAGTGTAAGTCAACTGGTCGTGCATCTGATCTTGACGACAACGTATCGACGCAAGCTATTTGACGGACAGATGATCGCTCAGCTGCGTGAGGCTTTTGGTTCAGCAGCGGCAAAACTTGAATGCGACATTATCGAGATGGACGGCGAACGAGACCACGTCCATTTGCTGATAGCCCATCCGCCCAAACTGGCGGTCAGTGTGATGGTCAATAATTTAAAATCGGTATCGTCGCGCCTGCTTCGTCAGCAAAATACCCATTTGCGGATGCAGAGCAAAACGGGGCTGCTGTGGTCACGCTCTTATTTTGCCTGTAGCGCCGGTGGTGCCACGATAGAAACGCTCAAAGCGTATGTGCTCAGCCAGAATACCCCGGAGTAGCCAGCCCTAAAGCCCTTCGGGCTTTTCGCCTTATATCCCCGCCCGCACTGGGCTAGGGTTTACGGCGGGTCTTGCTAAA
>NZ_CAWNXG010000125.1:0-1733 GCF_963878145.1 Photorhabdus sp. S10-54
TCATTTGACAATAAGCGTGTCTGGGTAATTGAATTCAAGATTATTGAAAAAAGGTAACAATCATGACTAAAAATACAGAGTCTTTAATATCTGCATGTCACGAATTAGCAAGAACAGCGAAATGTGACGATTATTTAATTCTGAATGATATTGCTGATAAATTGAAATTTCTTCGTAAAGAACGTGACAGATATATTGGAATGTTTGTTGATTCGTGCGCTGGTCTTACAGCTATAGCTGATGCTGTGGGAATTAGAGAAGAAGATGACACGGGTTCGCCATTTCAAGTAATTGCACAAATTAAATCAATAGTACTCAAATCTCGCATTGATGGTATTAAATATGCTCGTGACAGATTAATCGCAGCTTATTTATCGGGATTCATAGATAGACAAGAATCAGACGTACGTGATGTAGCAATGATGATTGATAGCTCTGTAAAAGAGATTCAGTTAGAAATAAATGATTGTTGGGTAACTGATAATTTTGGTGATGAATGGCTTAACAGCGGAGATAAACAATGAAAAAAATAGTTGATGAATTTATGTCTGATGTTGTTGATATTTGGGTGAAGCAGCGGATGAATGATTATCTCTGTCACTATTCATATTTTATCTGGAAACGAATGTTCAAGCGTTATGTTGTGAATATACTAGCGTCACGCGGCGCTAGTTTATCAGAAGCAAAAGAAATTGCTGAGTGTGAGATTGAGTCATATTCTAGAAAAGATGGCGATTGGAAATATATTCATCCGCACGATGCGGCACAAGAAGCATTATCTTATTGGAGTGATTAAAGTGGAAATTAAAGAAATACTAGAGCGATTCAAAAAAGATACTAAAGACCACAGCATTAAAATATTGCATAATGAAGACTTATATCGTCATTTGCGATTCAGTAAAGATGGCAGTAGTGCATATTATTTCGATATTGTTACGTGGCCGGGGTATTTATGCATATCCGGTGACATGGGATGTTTTACATTCTCCCGCGTTACAGATATGTTCCATTTTTTCAGAAGCTCAGACGATGAATTGTCTATAAATCCATACTACTGGTCGGAAAAATTACAAGCTGGCGCTGGACATTGCAAAAAAATATATCAAGGGTGGTCATTAGATAAATTCAAAGATGCTGTTAGTGAAGCATTTAGCAACTGGCTTGATAATAACGATGATATTTCTGATGATGTTCTCGAAGAAATACAAGAATCAATCGAAGAAATCATATCATGCTCATACGATGAATATGATGCAATATCAGCAATTAGAAATTATGACGATAAGCATGATATTTTTATTGACTTTTGTGAAAATGATTTAATGGAATATCAATTTTATTATATATGGTGCTGCTATGCAATAGCATGGGGTATCAGTAAGTTTGATGAATATATAGCAGAGAATAAATAAATGGCAGACTTCGGCGGAAGTAATACCCCTGCACATCTTCGTGACCTATGGCAAACCCCGCTTGAGATATTTACAGCGTTAGATATTGAATTTGGCTTCTATCTCGATGCAGCGGCAGACAATGAAAATGCTCTATGTGCTCATTATCTCACGGAACGAGATAATGCACTTACATGTGATTGGATAAGTTACGAAGCAATATATTGTAACCCGCCGTATAGCGATATATCTCCGTGGGTTATTAAGGCGGCAGAACAAAGCAGGAGGCAATCACAGCCGGTCGTTATGTTAGTCCCAGCCGACACTTCGGTCGGCTGGTTT
>NZ_CAWNXG010000126.1:0-1697 GCF_963878145.1 Photorhabdus sp. S10-54
GGTCACCGTCTGATTTTGACCGACTTCAAGCGTCTGAAAGCCCTGCACGGCTTCATCATCATCGTTTTTAATTATCGCCGTGCGGTTATGCGCCACTTCTGTTTTCTGGTCATTACCTGTCTGCGTGGTGTTATCCCAGAGAATCTGCATGTTCATATCCCGTTGAGCATGAATAAACACTTCCTCGCTTCCTTTGTCATCCTCAAAGCGCAGTTCATTAAATCCCTCTCCCCGGTGAGTCCGGGTTTTAAAGGTGGTACGGGTTTTCTCCCGCGGTAAATCAAGCGGCGGCCGGTTGAGGCCATTGTAGGTACACCCCGTCACAATCGGGCGGTCGATATCGCCGTTGAGATAGCTGACTATCACCTCCTGCCCGACGCGAGGGATCGCCATAAAACCGAAACCGTTGCCGTTCCAGCCTTGTGCCACCCGTACCCAGCAAGACGCGAGGTCATCCGCTTTATCGTAACGGTTCCAGTGGAAATGGATCCGGATCGCGCCGTGTTCGTTCACATAAATCTCTTCGCTTCCCACCCCGACCACCGTGGCGACTTCATCACCGTCCGCCAGGGGTTTGTAGCGATAAGGCGGCCGCCAGTCCTGATGGCCTGGAATAAAGGCGACCTCGTTTGTCAGTGTCGTCCCTTCGCCCCCGTCGTTTGACGCGACAGGTTGCTGCCCATAATGCGTGACCGAGATCACCTGCCAGCGGTCGTTCATGGCCTCTATTGGATGGGATTGCAGGGTAAAAATTTTGCCCGGACGAAGCCGGATACAGTTAGTTTTGGCAGTGCCGACTTTGCTGTGGTTTCGTAACTGTTCCAGCCGCAATTGGGTAAAAGGTTTTCCTTCCTCGTCCCACTGGAAACGTCCGTAACTTTCAAACACCGAATTGTGCCCGCTATCGTCGGATTGCTTCTGATGTTCGAGCGAATATTTGGGGTTAAGAAAGTTATGGTCTTTCTGGATAGTGCCATTCGAACACAGGTATTCGCCATAACTCCATTCGTACGCGGTGGTATCTGTCTCGTCCGTTTCAGGGTGAGTATTGTAAGTCAGATCGATATCCGCCTGCATGCCCAGGCGGCAATCACAGAACAACGTCTGTTCTTCCTCAAACCAGAAGACAATGCCCTCTTCCGCCGCCAGCCGGCACCAAAAATCATAGGCCGATTCGCGTTTTTGCGTGGTGTATTCCCGTTCGGCATGGCGTTTATAGAGCGTATCGCGGGCAAAGAAAATATAATGCTCTTTAAGCAGCTCCGTTAAGATTTCCGGTACGGACTGTCGATGGAAAATACGGCTATCCTGGTTCAGTGTCATCAGCCACATTTTGGGGCGGACAGTGAAAATATAAAAAGTGCGACGGCCATCGGTATTACCCTGTTCAGCCCCGGTTACCAAACCATTAATGGTCCGTTCGGTCACGCCATTACGGGTAACGGTCAGTGACGCGCTGTCCCCCAGTTGTTCATTCAGGGGAATGTCATCACGTGAGCTCACCACTTTTAACGTCAGGCGATAAAGCTGTGACAGCTCTTCCTGTAAAGTAAATTGCGATACCTGAAAAGTGGTTTGGGGCAGTTCGCCAATTCGGCAGGTGAAAACTAATCCATCCATATTTGAAACCTTACATCATTGAACCATTATCCTGAAACGGGGATAACGCAAGAAGCCATTAAACGAGCCATGACATG
>NZ_CAWNXG010000127.1:0-1687 GCF_963878145.1 Photorhabdus sp. S10-54
CGGGCGGTTTTAACGTCATCACTCAGGCCGGAGCAGGGGATATCTCTTCTGTACTTTTAGGTGGCGCTAACGTACTAACTAAGCTCGGTGCGGGAGATCTGGTTACCGGTATGTTCGGTGGCGCCAATATTATCACCCATCTCAGTGATGAGACTGAAACCGCCAACACCACCGCCATTGCGTTGGGCGGCGCCAACATCTTGACCAAGAAAGGGAAAGGCAATGCGCTGGCGGTCATGGGCGGTGGTGCGAACGTCCTTACGCATATCGGTGACGGCAATACCACGGGCGTGATGCTGGGTGGCGCGAATATCTTGACCAAAGTCGGAAAGGGTGACACGACCGGCATCCTGTTTGGCGTTGGCAACGTGTTGACTCATGTTGGTGACGGTTTGACACTGGGCGTGATGGCTGCGGCAGGGAACATCTTCACCAAAGTCGGGGAGGGGACATCAATTGCGGCCATGATTGGCGCGGGCAACCTGTTTACCCATGTCGGCAAAGGGGATGCATGGGCATTAATGGGCGGCGCAGTGAACGTCTTTACCAAAGTGGGTGACGGTAATGCGCTGGCCTTGATGGTAGCCGCAGGCAATGTGTTCACTCATATCGGGGATGGCACAAGTGTTGCGCTGATGCTGGCAAAGGGCAATATCGCCACGAAAGTGGGTAATGGCATGACCCTGGCGGCGATGATTGGCAAAGCCAATATCTTTACCCATATCGGGGATGGCAATACCTTTGCAGCCCTGATTGGCGGGGCCAATGTGTTGACCAAAGTCGGTAATGACCTGACCGCCGCTTTAATGATAGGGAAAGCCAATATCTATTCGCATGTGGGTGATGGCGCCAGTATCGGTTTGTTTGCCGGCGAACTGAACGTGATGACCAAAGTCGGTAATGGCACAACGCTGGCGGCCATGTTTGGTAAAGCCAATATGATGACCCATGTGGGGGATGGTTTAACGGGTGTCTTGGCACTGGGTGAGGCCAATATCGTTACCAAAGTGGGTGATGATTTTATGGGGGTGGTTGCGGCGGCGAAAGCAAACGTTATTACCCACGTGGGCAACTCAACGACGGCGGCTGTTTTGCTTGGTAAAGGCAATATTCTGACCAAAGTAGGAAAGGGGACGACAGTCGGCCTGCTTATTTCCGATGTCGGTAACGTGATGACCCATGTCGGCGAGGGCACGACAGTGGGGTTTGCCAAAGGTAAAGCCAATCTTATCACCAAAGTTGGGGATGGCACCGGGGTGAATGCGGTCTGGGGTGAAGCGAATATCCTGACTCAGGTGGGAAATGGCGACCGTTACAACTTCGCGAAAGGTCAAGCGAACATTGTTACCAAAGTGGGTAATGGGCAAGAAGTCACGGTGGTTCAGGGCGATGCCAACATCATTACCCATGTGGGTAACGGTGACGATTACACTGGTGCCTGGGGCAAAGCCAACGTGATCACTAAAGTCGGTGACGGGCGTAATGTGGTGCTGGCGAAAGGTAAGGCTAACATTGTCACTCAGGTGGGTAAAGGAGACAGTTTTAATGCCTTATGGAGTGAAGGCAATGTCGTCACCAAAGTGGGTGACGGTATGCAGATTACGGCAGCAAAAGGGAAAGCTAACGTCACGACGACAGTGGGCAATGGTTTAAATGTCACCGCTGCTCATGGTGACGCTAACATTAA
>NZ_CAWNXG010000128.1:0-1676 GCF_963878145.1 Photorhabdus sp. S10-54
CAGTAAAGTTCTTCTAAAGTAGTCATAGCCTGAGGATCCCCACGATTTTGTTTTCTAAGCAAAAACTTTGATCGTGCCTCAGGCACTTAGTTCCTTTTTTCTTTTCTTCCTTATCCAGAGTTCAGGTTAATTAGTCTTTAAAATGGAACCAAGGTGATGATGAATAGCCTAACTCCTGCAATAGCAATGTCTCAGCCCACATATGTCCCGGTTCACAGATATTATTCAATATACGTTTATAACGAGCAAGCAATTCTTCAACAGATAGATATCTTCGTGAGAAGAATAACTTTAATATTCCCCTAACACTGTGATCAGCCGTAATACCGATGTTTTTTAACTCGGTAAGTAGTACTTGGATTAACCGACGTAATCAAATCCCTCAATCTTTTCCAGTTATTCTGGCGTAATCGATAATAGCTTTCTTTTACTGCTCCCATCAAGAGAAAATATCGGGTCAAACAACCCGATATTGCCACCCATTAAATTACCTGAACAAAACGACCATTAATTAATGAAAAGATTGGTACAGTGGTAACCAGAACCGTATCACCGTCTTCATCATTAACGTAATAAGATACTGGGGAACTCTCCGGGTCTGATTTATTCACCAGTCTGACCATTCTACCTTGGTTCATTATCTTAACCCTGTAGTCATTCCAATTAATCGGTTTCATTTTGAAACTTTTTTCTTTGAAATCATTATGAAAATCTTTGTCAACAAAGATATTCTCTTCACTTTCATTAGTAGACCAAGCCCAAGCTTTAAGAGAGATTTTTTGTTGATTACGGATAGTATTCACATCTTTTGCATTATAAGCCTGCCAGACCGCCATATAAGCCTGTTGCAATTGCTGGCGCTGTTCAGGTGTATCTGTATAAGGTGTTGCCTTCACCTATTCCCATTCAGGTAACCCACTGACTTTCACATTACGACTAAACCGGTATAAGATCATATTGGGTGGAAATGTTCGAATATCAAAGTAGTTTTCGTCTTTATGTCCAGTTTCTATACTGTCTGCCTGTATCACATGACGTACTACCGGTGTGCTAATAGCGGCGTATTTCGCTTCATTCACGGGTGTTGTTGCCACGGGCTGACCATTTTTATCAATTGCCACTTCAATTGCCGTCAACACTTCACTTTTTTTACCACGCATGGCCGTCAATTCCAGACTACATTTTGCTTCAGGATTAAAGTGGTTACGGGTTTCATCTGATAGCTTATCTGGGGAAAACCAACCCAGTGCACCAAATTCCAGACTGATTTCATTTTCACCATTTGCCATTAATAGCATGGAAGCTGTACTGGCAGTACCAAATCCCCGACCTTCACGGGCTGAATCTCGATTATCCATTCCCGTTACACCATTGGTTTTAATATCACAAAAAGCATACTGAATATCGAATAAACTACGAATATATAGCCGGGGTTCATTTGCATTAGCTCCTTGCATTACTACAGCACCTAAACCTGACATAATAATCACGCCTAATAATAGCAATAACCATTTTAATCTCATTTTATCCTCACACTCCGGGTAACCCAGTGATAAGTGGAATATTATTCAACTTTAATATTAACCCAATCCACAATCCCAGTGTCTCTTTACAATCAACAAATGCTGAACTGATATCACCGATTTTTATTGCATTTCCCATCAAGAGAAAATATC
>NZ_CAWNXG010000129.1:0-1599 GCF_963878145.1 Photorhabdus sp. S10-54
TGGTCAATCCTGATTCAGTCGCAGCCAGAGAGAACCCAATCCAGCCCGTGGGAATAGCGCCTTGCTTGATTTGCTCAATGGTTTCATGAACCTGTTCAACTTTTTCTTCAACCTGGTTAAGGCGGCGTTCCTGTTCCACTTGCGCTAAGGCGTAAGCGAGGTTAAGTTCAGCCTGGGATTTTGGTTTTGTGGCGCCAGACTCCAGAGCAAACCAGCGATCAATGATGGCGGCCCGACGTCTTACGTCATATCCGGTGATCAGGATTTCGGTATTCCGGCGATCAAGGAGAATTTCACTGATAAAGCCACGCTCATCAATAACAACAGTAATCCCCGAAGTAAACATAACTTGTTGATTTCTATGATTCCTCAAAAATGAGGAATCAAATTCAATGCTATAAACGGCTTTCAGAATTTCCCGGATGTCACGAATAACGTTATCGTGACGCTTGTCTGTTAGCTCAGCAATTTCACGGCTGCTCATCATTGGCTGATTGCTGGTGGTGGTTACATTGGTCATTTTCATACCCCTTGCTTTTTCATTGCCTTAAGTAAGGCTTTCTTGAATTTCTTTTCTTGGCACAGGTCCAGGTACATAATCATTAGCGTTTTGTTTAACCAGATTTCATCGGTGTCGGGATCACGCCTGACACTATCGGGATAAATTGCGAGGTACTCTTTCACTGCATCCAGTGACAGGAACTCTTCCGGTGTTAATTTGCGTGCCTGTCTGCGATTGTGGGTTACTCTGGATTCCCGACTGACAGAAGTCACACCGGCTGTATGGGGTTTGTTTTGACAGCCCATTACAATCCCTCCACTTTATTAATGTGAGCCTTTAGAGCATCAGCGAGTTGTTTCGCTTCTCTCTCTTTTTTGCGACGTTGTTTGTTATCTGCTTGCCATTGTTCATAACGCTCTTGTAATGAATGACGTTTTAAATTCAGTTCAACGCGATATTCAGCCCATTCACGGTTAACTTGCTGCCTGGCATGTTCAGCGACTTTATTCCAGAGAACCGCCGCTGTTTCATACTTTTCTTCACGCTCACTTTGAATAGCTCTCTGTGAGAAATTAAAATGGGTAATATTCACTATGAGTCCTTATTTACTGAAAAGTATATTCTGGTGAAAATCCACCATGATTAGCCCTTTCTGCAATTAACTTAATAAGTGCACTCATGAAGTCATCACCCTCATTTGTTAACTTCCAGTGTTTTGACAGATAATCGGTATAGCTATTTAAAATATAGTTATCAGCTTTCTCTCGCTTATATTCGTCATAAACAGGCGCTTCAAAAAACACATGTAAAGCTTTCTTTAATATCTCCTCTGATAATTCAACAGTACACATAGAACCATCATGAAGACTAACAGCAATGCAATGACTGTTGGTCTTTTTCACCATTGCATCGAGTTTTGCCGCGATTAAACGATTTCTGTAACGTTCAATTAATGTTTGATTACTCATAAATACAATCCTATTTTAGGGCTGAGACAATCCCCAGCCATTAAGCTGTAATTAAAAGTTAACTAATTATTGCATTGTTAATTCAGCATACACGGTTGTTATTTTTAGATGTTATTTTTTCACCCCCGT
>NZ_CAWNXG010000130.1:0-1596 GCF_963878145.1 Photorhabdus sp. S10-54
CAAAGTTCATCTACACGCTCCGTTTCTACGCGTTGCTCTATCACATCCTTATACCCTGCATATTTAATCACATCACGCTGAACGGATATTAACCCGCGTCCATTGCAATGTGAGCATGTGCTGGTTGTGGCGGCTGATCGGGAATATTCTTCAAAAGCCATTTTTGCCAATATCACCAGGCATTTTCCTAACTGGCACCCACTCGCTTTGGTAATGAGTTTGGGTACCTGACGTCTGGCATACAAAGTCAACTGCTCAACGGTTCGAACAGTATCTTCATTGCTGACGCCGTGTTTACCCAGGAACGCCGCCATTCCAAAAGTGGCTTTAGATTCAGCCATGCCTAACGCCGCCATGATATCAGTACCCGTGATCCGGTCTGTTGACGTGCATTTAGACGAATGATTGATTGCCAGTCCTTTCGGGCTGAAATGTTTTAGTGCTGATTCGAGTTTCATTATTCCGCCCACTTCTTAAAAGACAGTTCACGCACTTCATCACCGTTAACAAGTACGTCATTGAAATCACCACGGTCGGGCCAGCGAATACTGACCGTTTCTAAATCATTTTTAGCAATGAGATTGCCCCTGGCACACTCAAACGCTGCGGCGTGTCCGGTCGCTGAATACAGGTCCATATCAGCGAAAATAATTAAGTGTTTAACCCCTCTCGGTACCCGGAATTTCCCCATAAATCCCGCATTCATAGTTGGCCAGGTGTTGCAACCGTATATCTGTTTGCATGAGAGTGCGGTTTCTATGCCTTCTGTGATCCCCAGCGTTGATGAAACGGGAAACATGCGGATAGCCACAGAGCCGGTGTGCTTTAAATAATCATCAGACTGTAGGGAATACGTTTTTTTGGCGATATCCATATTGGCTTTTTTATCACCCTCTAATAGCGTCCTGTGCAGGTAACAAAGCGCACCTTTATCATCCGTCGCCAGAGAATACATGGCCTGAAAAGCTTTCGTTCCTACAGGTTGATGATGACAATATCGGATCTGCTCCGCTGGCAGGCAATTAATCCCCCGGTTGCGTAAATAACTTTCGGCTGACGTTCCGCGCAAATTCACCAACGTGGCATACTTCCTAATCACCCTGTCACGAAATAATGACCGGTCATCTTTATTGATGGAGTCTTGAACGCTTTCGGGCTGATAGGCATACGTATTGCCAATAATTTCATCCACTTCTTTTGCGAGCGTTCCGAAGTCTTTTTTTTGCGTCAGTGAAAGTAATTTCCAGCCGTCACCGGTATTACAGACACAAATAAAAGTTCCTCGTCCATCTTGATCATCACAACGATACTTACCTTTCTGTCCGCAAATAGGACACTTGCCTTTGTAGTGCTTTTTCCCTGTGATGGGGGGCAAACCGTAATGCTCAAAAACTATCGACCATTTTCCGATAACGGCATCCGTTGTTTTCATAAACTACCTCCCTGCGTGGCTGAACTGAGTTGTTTTTTCTCCTGGCTTTTTGCATAAGCAATCAGTTTCCATTTGATGAAGTTGTTCACTTCTGGCGTGATCTCTACCGGGTGGTCGTTTAAGCCATTGGGGTACTCACTGAATTTGTCTCTAAAGGTATGGGC
>NZ_CAWNXG010000131.1:0-1595 GCF_963878145.1 Photorhabdus sp. S10-54
ACCCCGGCGATCATCTTTGATCACAGCCGCTACACACTGACCGTGTGGAAAAATACCGCACCGCTGGATGTGGTGGCCTTTAGCGGGCAGGAAGCCTTAAGCCGACCTTTTCGTTATACCATTGAATTCACCAGCCCGGTGAAGGATATCGAACCGGCGCAGATGCTGATGCGGGACGCCTCGTTTACCCTGACGTCACCCCCGTTCAACCCGGGGAGGCGAGGCATGCCAATCGTGCCCCCGGCTCCCTTGCGCACGCTATACGGGGTGATCAGCGAATTTAAACTGCTGTCCACCTCGCGGGATGAAAGCCATTACACCGTAACCCTGGAGCCGCGGTTGGCCCTGTTGTCGAGAAGCCGCCAGTTCGCTATTTATCAGAAGATGTCGGTGCCGGAAATCGTGGAAAAAATCCTGCGTGAACGTCACGGTTTTCGCGGCCAGGATTTCTTATTCACCCTGGCGTACACCTACCCGAAGCGGGAGCAGGTGATGCAGTACGACGAAGATGACTTGCGTTTTGTGCAACGTCTGCTGGCAGAAGTGGGGATCTGGTACAAACTGACCGCGGATGACCGGCTGAAAATTGAGGTGGTGGAGTTTTACGACGATCAGCGTTACTACCAGTTGAATATCTGTATGCCGGCCCGCCATCCGTCAGGGATGCACGGCGGGGAGGTGGACGCGGTGTGGGGGATGGAAACCGCGCATCAGGTGGTGGAAGGGAAAGTGGTGACCCGCGATTATAATTACCGTGACGCGCTGCCGCAGTACGGTATGGATACCGAAGCGGATGTGACGCGGGGCGATGAGACCCTGTATGGCGAAGCGTACCATTATCGGGATAACTACCGGGTACTGGGCAACCGTTACGACCTGGATCCGGCAGTGGAAAGCGGGGTGTTCTACTCCCGGCTGCACCATGAGCGCTACCTGAATCGGCAGACCCAACTGCGGGGGTTAACCACTTCCGCGACGCTGTTGCCGGGCCAGGAGTTGAAAGTCAGGGGTGAGGCCCCGGAAGCGTTCCGTAAAGGGGCGGTGATCACCGGTATTCGCAGCAGTGCGCGCCGGGATCGCAGTTTTGAAATGGCGTTCACGGCGATCCCCTACGCGGAAAACGTCTGTTTCCGGCCTGAATTGATCCCCAAACCCCGGATAGCGGGCACCTTGCCGGCCCGGGTGAGCAGTACGGTAGTGAACGACCCGTACGGGGATATTGATAAAGACGGGTTGTATAAAGTGGCGTTTGACTTTGACCGGGCAGACTGGCCGCCGGGGGGAGAAAGCCTGTGGGTGCGTCTGGCCCGCCCTTACGCGGGTGACACCTATGGTTTTCACTGGCCGTTGCTGGCAGGCACCGAGGTGGCGATCGCGTTTGAAGGGGGCGACCCGGATCGGCCCTATATCGCTCATGCGCTGCATGACTCGAAACACCCCGATCACGTCACCCTGGGCAACTACAAACGCAACGTCCTGCGTACCCCGGCGAATAACAAATTGCGGATGGACGACGAGCGCGGTCGGGAACACATCAAACTGAGTACTGAATACGGCGGTAAGAGCCAGCTCAACCTGGGGCATCTGGTGGACAG
>NZ_CAWNXG010000132.1:0-1594 GCF_963878145.1 Photorhabdus sp. S10-54
ATTCAATGGTATAACGAAAAGGTCGGCTTAAGGCTTCCTGCCCGCTAAAGGCCACCACATCCAGCGGTGCGGTATTTTTCCACACGGTCAGTGTGTAGCGGCTGTGATCAAAGATGATCGCCGGGGTTGTGTTGTGCATGTTTTCTCCCGCTAGCCTCTCAGTCGCTTTGGGTACGCTACCGCCCATAGCCGTGTACCGAGGCCCATAAGGTTAAGATTTGTTCTGGGTTTTTCCATGACGGGGCCCACGGCACCCGTCATCACATAAATAAAGGAAAAAAACAGCAGACGCGGTAACCCGTCTGCCACTCACGGTTACGCCGTCAAGCGCTCATTTCAGGCATTGGCATGAATGATGTTGCCGTCCTGGTAAGTCCAGGTGATTTTTTCGTAGCGGAACTCAACACGTTCCAGGGGGTTATGTTTCTCTTTAGAGGGCCTGTGGTGTCGGCACCGCCGCCATCTTTCAACCATTAATACGCAGGGATCGCCATAATGTTACGCCTGTTGTTAATGGTGTTATATCGCCTGCACTGGCGACGTGATCAATAATAAAGAGTCGGCAGTCAGTCATAATAAATCCGGAAAATAACAAATCAGGTCAGGTATTTCCCAACCGGATGTTAACCGGGATATAAATAATTAATCGGGCTGTTCATGCTTCATCAATGAGTCGACTCATTAACAGAACGGACTGTTGATGAATAATCACATTCTCTTAATGGGCGCATATCTAAATCAAGTTCTTTTTTAGCAAACAGCACAAAAAGTTAAATGAAAAATAAATATAAAAACCGATACAATAAAGATAAATTACACAATATTTAAATAAAACATAAAAACATGACATTTATTTACAAAAAAGACTCCGTTTATTACAAGCCAAGAGGAAGACTCGCCATTTTTAATATAACAAAGCAGAAAACCCATAGTGATAACGATATTTTTACATTATTAATCATATTATTATATTAAAAAAACGAACGACCTCACGTTAAATTCCGCTATCCAATAGGTAAAACAAGGGTGAATAATAATGATTCTTATTCATAATACGCGAATTAAAATACATTCAATGATACCGAAAAAACAGACAGAAATATTCTTACGACCACCAAACAAGCCTAATCCTTCCCGCGAAAACAAAGCACAATGGATTAAATAGGAATATTATTACTATATCTTTAACCCTGAGAAAAACAGCAACCCACTTAATATTACCATATTTTCCCGGTGATAATACTCAGCGAACCCACCATTAATCCTCAACACAATGAAACATCTGACGTCCAGCCTGCAATAAGATTATTCCTGACCATGACGTAATATAACGCCGGATTAAATCAGTCACACTACATTATTCTGCCTCCCGGTTATCATCATCAACCGGTGAGATGACCGGGTCATCACCCGGTGTCGTGTCAAAAATCTCCTTCGGCAACGTAAATCCCCGCAGTTTCAGCAACACCAGCGGCCCGCTGCCCATTTCCGTACGTAATATCCAGGTCACCGGTAAACCGTCCGGCATAGTGAATGTCAGCCGGTAACGGCTTTCATCCCACTTTTCCGCTTTCGCCTGCGCCAGCCAGCGAAT
>NZ_CAWNXG010000133.1:0-1567 GCF_963878145.1 Photorhabdus sp. S10-54
CGAGGGTGTCGCAAAAGGCGCGTGTTATCCGTTAAGATCTGCGTACTTCTTTTAAGCGCAGATCTTTTATGACCTTATTCATTCGAAAACGGGAACCTTCTATTCATACTGGACGTCAGTTTGTCACCGCTCAGCACTTACCTGTCTTAGCGGGTTCTCTTTCCCTTTCTGATTATCTCAGGCAAATGGGGGAGCGTAGCGCATTTATTGTGGCTGACATTCTTGATGAGCAAGATTGGGCTCCCTTTGAACGCCATTATGCTTCGACAGGCAGAGCCCCTTATTCTCCCCATTCCATGATGGGGATCCTACTTTATGGGATCATGAAAGGTCACTGCTCGCTCAGAGAACTTGAACGACTTGCGCGTTTCGATTTAGGCTGTATTTTTGTCAGTCAGGGAATTACGCCCGATCACGCCAGTCTGGGGCGTTTCATTTATCAGCACCAATCTGTCCTGACCGGGCCGTTTTTTGAAGCACTGACCTTCTCCATTTTGCACCGTAGCCATTCGGGGGTTTCGTGTCTGGCCGGTGACGGGACAGTGATAGAGGCGGCCTGTTCTCATTACCACCTTTTAACTCAGGAAGCGATTTCACGCGAAAAAAATGCCCTCACGGCAATGTCTGCCACAGTGCAGATAGAGAAACGCAGGAAACAATTGGAACAGGGAGCCGACGTCTTACGGCACCGACAAGAAAATCGGGAAAAAAAGGGGAAGGAGGCCAGCCAACTGCGTATCAATCCAACCGAACCCGATGCCGTCGTCCAGAAACTCAAGCGGGGAAGAGGATTTTCAACTTCTTATAAACCGTCTGTTTTGGTCAACAGCAGACGTATTATTGTCGCTCAAACGGTAGACCCCTCCAGTGAAACCCAAGTGATAGCCGCGTTATTGGCACAGAATTTCAATCTATCGGGGCGTCACCCGGACAAGCTGTTATTGGATGCCGGTTATTTCCATGACGAGGTGATTGCTGAGACGCAAAAACATCACATTCTGTTGTTCTGCCCGGAAGGCAATGAGCATCAGAGCCTAAGAAAAATCTACCCAAAATCGCGGTTTATTTATCATGCGGAGAAAGACCTTTATATCTGCCCGGCCAATGACAGGTTGCTTCCTGTCAGTACAGTAAAACCTTCCGAAAAGAGCCGTGGGCATCGAGTTTATACGGGAGCAAACTGTGCCGATTGCCCGAAAAAAGAAAAATGTACGCAGGCGAAAAAGGGCAGAAAAATTAAACGTTACCCGGAAGATAAAGCGCGGGATAAACTGCGTTCACGTATGACCAAACTGGAGTCAAAACGGATATTGAGTCAGAGAAAAGTCATGGTAGAACCGGTATTTTCCGCTTTACGTGGGATCCAGGGACTGGAACGCTTTCGGCGTAGAGGTTTATCGGCAGTCAGAGTGGAATTTACCTTGCATGCCATAGCGTATAACTTATCAAGGGCAGTTGCCCTGATATTATGGGCTATTTTTAGCCTGTCATGGGTTGCCAGTCCCAATAACAGGCAATAAATTTCTGTGGGGTTATTTTCAATGCCGACCTTTTGCGACACCCTCTT
>NZ_CAWNXG010000134.1:0-1511 GCF_963878145.1 Photorhabdus sp. S10-54
AATTGATTTTAAATTGAAATTTATTTTTTCTCGGCTTGTCTTAGTCAGTGATAATCATAAATATTCATCTCGTGTCATGGAAAATATGTACATGTCGGTGTACATAAACTACATTAAGAGCTGTATTATTTTTGAGGCAATTAATATGGCAATTACTGATTCATGGCTGCGTTCAATTAACGGCAAACCACAAGAAAAGATGATCACTAAGTCCGATAGAGATGGTCTCTCTGTTCGTGTTACCCCCAGGGGGAAAGTTATATTTCAGTTTAGATACCGATGGGACGGTAAAGGAGATCGAATTGATATCGGCACGTATCCAGCAACGAGCTTAAAAGATGCTCGTGACTCAGTGATTTCTTATCGCGGGGAACTGGAGCAACATCGAAATCCCAAGACAGTTAAACGCGTTCGCAGAGAATCTGCATTGAGTGCGGTCACTGTGGAAAAGCTTATCCGGGAGTGGTGGAAAACGACAATGCAAGGTTCGAAAATTAACGCTGACCAGATATTGCGTTCTTTCGAAATTCATGTTTTCCCCAAAATTGGTAAATTGCCTCATGACGAGGTGACGCTTCATGTCTGGCTTACTTTAATTGAAGACGTAGCCAAACAGCTTCCATCAATTGGAACGCGTATATTGACCTATTCTAAAACCGCTCACCGATGGGCTGTTCGGCGAGGAATGACACATACAACCCCTTTGTCTGATGTAGCATCAAGTGACCTAAGAGGGAAGGTTGTTGATATCGATACAGACATTGATATCGATGTTGACACGGGAGAAAGGGCATTAAGTGAAGAGGAACTAGTGATTCTTTTTCGTATTATCAATTCCCCTAAATATAACCCGCGCAACGCATTAATAATAAAATTATGTCTGTTATTTGGGTGTCGTATTGGTGAATTACTGAAAGCTAAAGTTAATGATTTTGATTATGAGAAAAATATCTGGACTGTCCCTCCCGTAAACCATAAAACAGGGAGAAAATCCAAAAAACCTATTGTCAGACCGATTATTCCCGAAGCTAAAGAATTAATTGAACAGGCAAAGAAATTAAATCACGGGAGTGAATATTTGTTTACTGTATTTGATGGCAAACCCTTCAATAAAGGATCACATGCGAACATCATTGATGTTCTCAATAAAAAGATGGCACCTCACTTTGATCCTTACACTTCCTGGTCAATCCACGACTTACGCCGGACAATGCGCACCGGGGTTTCTGAATTAACGCCGCCTCACGTCGCTGAAACGATGATAGGTCATAAACTGCCGGGAGTGTGGCAGGTGTACGATAAGCACACCTACCTGAATGAACAGAGAGAGGCATATTCTCGCTGGTGGGAAAAGCTGACTAAAATTGTTTCCCGTTCTCCCAGTCAAGAATATCCTGCCACAAAAAATTAAGTTGGTCGGATTTAAACTTGGGCCTCGGGAAGCCTTCCCGCTTTTGCTTCCCGTTGCTCGCCCATAACCTTATCGTGTGTGGTGTTACACCGTACCGATC
>NZ_CAWNXG010000135.1:0-1502 GCF_963878145.1 Photorhabdus sp. S10-54
CTGTCTTTCATACACAAATCCCCTGATAAAAAATCGGGGGATTTTTTTGAATCTTTTTCTATTTTGCTGATCTTAGTAATAACTATTTCATTGAGGTACGGTAAAATGTTCCAAACTCACGCAGAACAATGGGCTTATGAGACTTTTTCTCGCGCAAATTTGGGTGATAGCCGACGAACCCAGCGTCTTATCAAATTCACCGCCTCTTTAGCCAACCATATCGGGCAATCTATTGTGCAATCACTCAAAACACCTGCGGATATTGAAGCCGCTTATCGATTTACGCGTAACCGGGCCATTGACGCAACGGCCATTGCAGAGGCCGGATTTGCAGCAACGGCTGAACAAGCTAAGTCCTATGACTGTTTGCTGGCATTGGAAGATACAACCTCACTGGAGTTCACTCATCAGACGGTTCGGGATGAAATGGGGTATACCGCATCACGAAAAAGTGCCACCGGCCTGCATGCCCATTCCGTTTTGCTTTTTGCCCCCAGAGAAGAACAGGTCATTGGCCTGATTGAACAAACGCGCTGGACGAGAGAGCTGAGTCATTATGGCAAGAAAGCGCAACGGGCTTCCCGGCCGTATAAAGACAAGGAAAGTTATAAGTGGGAACGCGCCTCTCAGGCAACAGAAACTCGTCTTGGCAGTGATATGAATAAGGTCATTTCAGTTTGTGATCGCGAGGCAGACATTATTGACTATCTGACCTATAAAATCACGCATCAGCCGCGTTTTATTGTGCGTTCAATGCAAAGCCGTTGCATTGAACAAAGCTCAGATAAACTTTATCTGTTCAGTGAATCTTTGCAGCCCGCAGATAAAAGAACCGTTCAGGTTAAACAACGAGGTGGGCGTAAGGCGCGTGAAGCTCTCTGCGACGTCCGTTACGCCCCTGCCACGCTCAAAATGCCGGCCAATAAACGAGGGGAGCCGATACCGCTGTATTATGTGAGTTGTCAGGAAACGAATCACGACAAGGAGCTGAGCTGGCACATTCTGACATCGGAGCCGGTAAAAGGTAAAGAAGATGCCCGCCGTATTCTGGACTACTATGAAAAACGCTGGCTCATTGAAGAGTTTCACAAGGCATGGAAAAGTGGCGGGACACAGGTAGAAGCGCTGCGGATGCAACGTAAAGAAAATCTGGAAAAAATGGTGGTGATCCTGGCGTTTATCGCGGTGCGTGTTCATCAGTTGCGCTATGTGGGTCTCAATAGATCAGAGGCGGAAAAACAGAGTTGTGAAACGCTATTAAGCCCGCTAGCGTGGAAATTATTGTGGGTAAAGCAAGAAAAGAAAAAGGTCCCTAAGACAGCGCCAAGTGTTTACTGGGCCTATATCAATTTGGGAAAACTAGCGGGTTGGTATGACTCAAAACGAAATGGCCGAGTGGGATGGGAAAGGCTGTGGCAAGGATGGTTCATGTTACAAACCATCCTTGAAGGTTATTTACTGTCCAAGTCTCTTGATCTATGAAATATGATCAAGAGACAGAT
>NZ_CAWNXG010000136.1:0-1226 GCF_963878145.1 Photorhabdus sp. S10-54
ATACCTGCCTTATATTTAAATAATATCGGTTCCTGCTATAAGTGATAGCGTATTTTCCTAAATATATCTTCATATTTCTTTCCTTATATTTCTCACATAATAAGACAACACTGACTTAGCGCTGAATGTCATCTGATGCTCAGACATAATTAATTTGAATCGCTGTGTATATTTATCGAGAATGGCTGTGACTGCTTTGTCATCGTATTTCGATAGTTGAGTGAGTTCATTTAAGCATTCCCTTGCTATTGCTCTGCGTCCGTTTTCAAGAGCTTGGTCATTCATCTAGATTAGATTTAGAATCAGTTATTTTCATTTTTATGATTCCATATCAAATCAGCTAGTTTGCTGCAAGATAAGTAACATGCTTCCGCTGATATTATTATTTGTTGCAATTTTTCTATATTCTTTTCCGTAATATTGATATGTTGATAAGTTACACCTTCTACATCTACTATACTTATTTCAAAAATATCAATTTTGGAATCATTCTTTATGACGTGAATTTTAAAATCAAAATGTTCAGTTCCCAGTTTTGCAAATCTTTTTCCGATATTCCACGCGTCAATTATCGTGAATTCAAATTGTTTCATATCACATGTTAACATAATCAAATGTCCTCTAATTCCCACTCATATTTCAACAAGAGTTTCTTTCCAGTCCATTTCTTCTAAATCAACTACAGCAATAATTTCGTCTCGAAATGACGGGGAATCAGAATCCCACCTCTCATAACAATTAAATTCAGTGCGCGGAAGCATGTTGCATGCAAATACTAATCCAGACTCATCCGTTGCTATAAATTTAGTCCAATGAGGGGCTGATAATTCAATGCCAAAGTAGTTAACCTTAATTGGCTTTATTAAGCTGATTAGTTTCATGATGATGTAATCTCATTTAATATATTTAAACCAATTTGAATTAATTGGCTTTTATCAACTGTTGTGAATATACAGCGGGGTTTGATAAACGGACGCCATATTAATAGCAAGCTTCCTTTTGTATTTCCTTTTTTCTCCTTTCCGTTGCCGGCATTAATAAATGAAATTCTGCCTGCCGTTATTAATCTGACTTCATCAACTGTTTCCATTGCCAATTTAAACCAGCCGACCGAAGTGTCGGCTGGGACTAACATAACGACCGGCTGTGATTGCCTCCTGCTTTGTTCTGCCGCCTTAATAACCCACGGAGATATATCGCTATACGGCGGGTTACAATATATTGCT
>NZ_CAWNXG010000137.1:0-1215 GCF_963878145.1 Photorhabdus sp. S10-54
CAGGGCGCGAGCATACTTTGTTTGATATTCAGCCAAAGAAAACTTTTGCACGGTAATCATCACACCAGCTGGCTTTCTTAAGCTTATTTCTTTGGCTTGGTGCCCCACAATCACATTGTTTGACCATATTCAAAACAAGACGCCGGAATAAGCCCAGATTCTCAATTGCACCTTCCAAAACAATCCGTGAATCATCTTCTTTAAAAACGACATCAAGAATATAGTGCTGGCTATTTTCAATTCGCCAATGCTGACGAATGTAATACCCCAGAGATTTATGTCGGGGGGAAAGCGAACTCACATAATACGAGGTATCTACTGTTCCTTTACCCTTTTGTGTCCGATGACGCTCAACCGCAATAATGCTACGAATAGTTGGCCATCTCTCGGCCATTTCGGGTGTGAATTTCGGTTTTAACTGGAAGACATAGCGCTCTTCACGTCGGCCATGGGCTTCTTGCTTGATTTCCGTCATCACTTGCTCTTTACTGGCATCAAACACGGCCTGAAATTGAGACTGAACGGCTTCCCACAGCTTAGGTTGATTTTTCTTCACCTGCACAACCACATGCGCTTTCTTTTCGCTGATTTTTTCCAGTGTTTCACGCTGGCAATGCAGAGCATCAAGGGTCACGATACTGCCTTTTAGGTTAAGGATATCCAGCATCTGGCGGACGATACTGATTTCCCCATTTTTGGTCGCAGTCGCTTTCTGGCTTAACACCAATCCCGCCTCGGTATCATAGGCAGTGACCAGTTGGACGGCGTTTTTCTTGTCGTTACGATAGGCGCGTCGCAGAACTTTCCCATCAAAAGCGATGACAGGTTTGCTCCCCAATTCACGCTGCTCATTAACCCAGTTGAGTAAGGCTTCCAGCAGGGAATCCAGCTCGATAGCGCGCAGTATTCTGGCAATCGTATGCCGACGGGGTATCCCAGTAGGAAATGGACGATATGTTTGCAGCCACTTAATTTTTGCCCGGCCGTAAGTCTCAATGTCTTGCCAGCCTTCGGCTCCCGCCATGATGGCACTGACGACAAGGAAAATCACATCAATCAGGTCGTACTGACGATTAATATCAGAGCGTGTTTCTTTCACAACGGATAAATGTTCAATCAGGGTCATATGCAAACGATTAGAAGAGAAATAAGGTTCATTAGATCATGCCATTACTTCTCATTCAAGAGGTGTTAAAAAAGTATGCTCGCGCCCTG
>NZ_CAWNXG010000138.1:0-1207 GCF_963878145.1 Photorhabdus sp. S10-54
GCTATACGCTGGGTCGTAGAATTGAACTTCGGTAACGTTGAATGTCCGGTCTATCGTCTTTGGGAACAGCGGTCGGTTGATGAAACACAGGCTAATCGTGACGTTAAGTTGAGTCAGGCTGGTGTCAAATTTACTCCGCAATACTGGAAACGCGAATATCAATTGCAGGATGGGGATATTGATGAAACAACCTTGTCAACCACGCCTATTCCCCCACTCCCACTGGCGTTTTCTGAAGCTGTTAACGCAGATTTAGCAGCACAGGACACCTTAGATGAAGCGCTGGATATTTTGATGAATGAAGGATCATTGAATGAATCGTTGAGATCTCTACTGGCTCCTTTGTTCCATCGTGTTCAAAACGGTGCTAATCCCAGCGATCTTATAGGAGAGTTAGCCGAGCTTTATCCACAAATGGACACAGATGGTTTGCAAGAGCGGCTAGCGCGGGTTTTGTTTGTGTCTAACATTTGGGGACGCTTGCATGAGCATAACCACGCCTGAACTGGCGTATTGCATGACATTACCTCCCAAGCGAGCCATTGGTTATCTGCAATCTAAGGGCTACAAGATAACCTGGGATTGGGAAGAACTTTGGCAAGAGACTCATTCCCATGCATTCACAGTGGCGAAAGTCACGCGTCTGGATATTCTGGAAGATATTCGCCAGGCGCTACAGCAGGCACTGGATGAAGGCAAGACTGATCGTTGGTTTCGTCAGGAGCTGGAGCCAACATTAAGACGTAAGGGGTGGTGGGGAACGAAAGAAACCGATGACCCCGTTACAGGGGAACGTGTCACTGTTCAGCAAGGTAGCCCGTGGCGTCTTGATACTATCTTTCGTACCAACATGTCAGTGCTGTACAGTGCAGGCCGTTGGACCGAACAAATGGAAAATGTTGATGACCGACCGTACTGGATGTATACAGGGATCAACGATAACCATACACGCAAGAGCCATCTTGCATTACATGGTTTGGTATTTCGCTTTGACGACCCATTTTGGCAAGCTTTCTATCCTCCTAATGGTTGGTGTTGCCGTTGCAGTGTGATTGCTCTCAGTCATGATGACGTTCGTGTCAGAGGGATGAAAGTTATGAATTCAGGTAAAGCAATGGGCTGGGAGTTGAAATTGGTTTCACAAAAAACAGGTGAGATGCAGCCCGTTGCTACATTCAACACAGGTATAACAAAAGTGGCGACTGAT
>NZ_CAWNXG010000139.1:0-1201 GCF_963878145.1 Photorhabdus sp. S10-54
AATATGACTTTTTATAGGCATTTCTCTCATTAAAACGTTAAGATCTCTCTCTTCCATAAAAAAGCGATCCTAATAATGAGTATTTTTAATTTTATCAGCAAGATAGAAGACCCTCGTTCTGACATCAATAAAAAACATGAATTAATGGATGTGATTTTTTTAGCCTTCTCCGCTGTATTATGCGGCGCTTCTGGCTGGAAATCGATTCAGGAATTTGGTGAGTTACAGAGCAAGTGGCTTAAACAATACACGCATTTTACTCACGGTATTCCTCGTCGTCACTGTATTGCTAATATTATCAAAATGATAGAGCAAGATGCACTGGTTGAAGCCTTTTATGCCTGGATCAATCAGCGTCGGGTCAGGGCAGGAAAAAGTCTTATCGCCATTGATGGAAAAACCCTGAGAGGAACCTGTAAGGGGACATTATTTGAAGCCCTGCATGTGGTCAGTGCTTATGATGTTGAATCCGGTGTAGCCCTATACCATCAGGCAGCCGAAAGCAAAGGTCAGGAAGGTCCGGTTGCCAGACAATTAATTGAATTACTGGCGCTTGATGGCGCGATTGTCACTATGGATGCCTTGCATTGCCAGAAAGAAACCCTTGCGTTAATTACTCAGCGCGGCGGTGATTTTATTGTGGGTCTCAAAGGCAATCAAAAGACCCTCTATGAATGGGTCAAATCGTATTTTGCTTCGCATTATGAGAGTGATGAGCTTGTTGAATTTACGCAGAAAAATAGCGGTCATGGACGGACAGAATTTCGGCATGTCATGCAAATTCGTGCCGTATTGCCGGAGGTCCTTCGGCGGCAATGGCCTTCAATACAAAGTGTTATTGAAGTCGTCAGTGAACGAAGCGTAAAAGGCCAGCCTCCCCATCGTGATTCACGCTGGTATGTCAGCTCGCTACCGTTGGAGGCGGAAATCGTGGCTAAGGCAATAAGAAGGCACTGGTCGGTAGAAAACGAGCTGCATTGGGTATTAGATGTCACTTTTCGAGAAGATGCTATCTCACTCAAAGAGCCTGATGGGGCTGCACAAATGGCGCTTTTTAACCGAATTGCATTAAGCGTGATTAAACAGAATACCAGTATAAAAGACAGTCAGGCGGCTAAACGTCGAAGAGCCATTTGGTCAGAGGAATTCCGTAGTCAACTTATCTTTGATTAAATTAAATACAAAGTGGAATCCCGCCCTG
>NZ_CAWNXG010000140.1:0-1188 GCF_963878145.1 Photorhabdus sp. S10-54
ATTCGTCAGAAACGCTGCTATAGCGCTCCATTGAGATAAACGCAGCGGCAACAGCTTCACCTACAAATACCGCGTCAAGATCACTCAGTCCATCAGGTACCATTTGCGACAGAATAGTAATAAGTGCCAATCGTGCCTGTTCTTGGGATTCTGGAGATAGTTTGTCAAAGTTCATACCCGACCTCTCGACGGTAATAAAGAAAAAGGCCACGCATTGCGCAGCCCTTAAGAATTGCAGACATAAAAAACCCCGCAAGATGGCGAGGACTGAGATTCGGTTAAGACACCTAAGAGACACTTAAGGCAATCTTACCAAAAAGTATTGCTCATTTGCTCATTAATGTCAACACGTTCTATGCAATCTTTTTAATTTTCTCTACACGTTTACGTGAATTAAACACATTTTTCAGAGGTTGATACAAAAGATAGGTGCTTGCATTTAGAATCTCATCCACTTCACGACGACACGTTCCGCGAGATGGTTTCTTAAGCCTACCCCCCGAACGGGTCATCATTTTGCGGGGATTTGCGATCTTGTGATAGTAAGATGCGATTGATAATTTTGAGGCACCATGAACGTAATAACTCAGTAAAATGCCGTAGGCTTTCTTATCGATGAACATGACGGAATCGACGACCTGAGAAATCAACATTCCATCGTCATCATTGCACATCGGCCGGGTTTTGTTATTACTTGGTTTTACGCTCACAATGAACTTATAAATCATGTTTATCTGGCACTTATCTATACGACCACTATAAATCCATGCTCCCCAGAGATTTAACCAGCTATCAATCCAGTCGTGTTGCTCTTTAGTGAGCTGTCTTTCTCTAATACTGCTCATCTTACCCCCGGAGAACTGAATGATATTTGTCATATTTAGTTGAAAACATGACTGAGTGTTTTTTGCCCCTGACTATCCGATCCTGAATAACTTTCAGTGAACCATATTTGCATTGCAGAACTGCAAAGTTTTTCCTTGTTACTCCGTGCCTGAACCGGGCTTCTTCAATTGCTGTTTCAATATCAGTGAAGATTGTCATTGCTTAATCTCCTGAGCTTTGCCCGATATTCATCACAAATACGTTCGTAATCTTCACGCCGCCATTTCATTAGCGGCCTTGGCATCATTAGAGCATCAAACCTTTCTTGACCAATTTTCTCAATCAATCTGGGTTTATAGTTAA
>NZ_CAWNXG010000141.1:0-1183 GCF_963878145.1 Photorhabdus sp. S10-54
TTGGCAAAGCCATTCAGAATGCCCACGGTCATCTTGAAGCCAAAACCCGACTGACTACAACCAGCCAGACACTGGATAACACGCAGGGGGTGTTGCTGGCGCAGCATATCAACAGCCAGACCACCGGCCAGCCCTTCATCAATACGGCGGGACAGGTGATAGCCGGGGACACCCTGACCTTAAACAGTGGTGAACTGGATAATACGGCGGGGCTGTTACAATCCGGCCGGGAGATGGCCGTTGATACCCACGGGCATGGGCTCATTAATACCCGCAATGCCGACCAAAAAGGAGGCCGGTTGTTAAGCGGCGGGCAGTTAACCCTGCGTACCGGCGACATCGATAACACCGGCGGCATGATAGCCGCGGACGGCAAAACGACGCTGACCAGCAGCATGCTCAACAATACTCAGGGACAGATAGCCGGGAATGGCGGGCTAGACATTCACAGTCAGCAACTCACTAACCGCAACGGGACCTTACAATCCGCAGATGCCCTGAATCTGGATACCGACGGGCAGTTACTGGATAACCAGCAGGGCCAGATTATTGGCGAGGGCAAAACCACCGTCACCAGCGGCCCGCTGGATAATCGCCACGGCCATCTTCAAGGCGGACAGTTGGTTATCGACACCCGACAGGCGCAAACCGATAACCGGGACGGCAAATTATTGTCGGCCGGTACATTCAACCTGAAAACCCAGCGGCTCGATAATCGACACGGGCAGGTGCAAGCCGTGGGCGACACCGTGTTGAATGTGAAGACCCAAACCGATAACACTGGCGGCCTTATCCGTGGTGGTCAGCAATTGACCCTGAGCACCGCTCACCTGATTAACCGCGACACGGCGCAGACGGATAAAGGACTGGAAGCGCAAAACCTGACGGTCAACGCTCAACAGGTGGATAACAACCAGGGGGCTTTACGGGCAGCCGACCACCTGCAAGCGAACATCCGTCAGACTCTGGATAATACCCAGGGGCTGGTCTCCGCAGGCAAACAGCTCACTATCAACCGCGAGGCTCAGCAACCGCATCTGAGGATTAACAACCAACAGGGCACCTTGATTGCCGGAAAACAGGTGGATATTAACGCCGAGGCCCTCAGCGGTGACGGCCAACTGTTATCGCAGGGGGATATGGCCGTCACCTTAACCGAGGATTTTCACCATACCGGCAACAC
>NZ_CAWNXG010000142.1:0-1174 GCF_963878145.1 Photorhabdus sp. S10-54
GTGATTAAACAGAATACCAGTATAAAAGACAGTCAGGCGGCTAAACGTCGAAGAGCCATTTGGTCAGAGGAATTCCGTAGTCAACTTATCTTTGATTAAATTAAATACAAAGTGGAATCCCGCCCTGCTGGCATGGATGACAATGAATTAGCTGTTGATATATCAGAAACAATAGACAATGTTTTTTATTCCTAAATATAACCCGCGAGGTCAAGCTTTGTCATTTATAAATGCGTGGTAGGATCAAATCGAGATCGAATCTATAGGTATGGTTATGAACAAACAACAACCTTATATGGACGAGTGATCTCACCGCAGGATCCTGTGTGTTTATCAAAAATAATACCGGTCTGCTTTTTGCCCGTCATGTAACAGGCATCAGTGAGAGAGAGAGTTCTTGGTGGAAGGCATTCAATCGTCATTTAACAAAACAACGGCGTGTAATATCGAAGGCATTCAGGCCGATATGATATCCGGGAAAAATATAGCCTTCAGGAACAGCGTGAGTTTCTGGCTAGGCTGGACGTCTGTAAGCTGACTGATCTGCAAATTAAGCATATGCTGGCTGGTTTATCGCTAGCGTGTAAGACGGGCATATATACCCGTAATCATTGAAGATGCTTGATTTTATCCGAAATGGAGATCATTATCCTCGCTATGAAAATATTTATTACATCAGAACAAAAAATCAAACTTGAACGTCTTCACGACACCACTCGTGATGGTTAGGTACGAGACAGAATAAAAGCCATCCTTCTGGCTTCTGAAGGGTGGAGTTCTGTAATGATAGCCCAGGCATTGCGACTCCATCAGACCACTGTTGACCGCCACATCAGTGATTACCTTAATCAAGGTAAACTTAAATCTGATAATGGGGGTCTGATAGTTTACTTTCCCGAAAACAAACTGACTTTTTAATCAATCACTTATCTCAACATCTTTTCCATCACACCCATGAAATCGTGGCCTATGTCGCTCAGCTCTGGAAGATTACCTTTAGCATTCCCGGCATGAATAAATGGCTACACCGTCAGGGTTTTTCTTATAAAAATCTATGGTCACCCCCGTTTTTGCAACACAAATTTTGATGTATGGTGGGCTTGCGTAAATCTATTCTGCGTCTGGTGAGCAGTCATGCCCGCGCCACGATGAGTTCCGTGCCTGCCGAACCTTA
>NZ_CAWNXG010000143.1:0-1167 GCF_963878145.1 Photorhabdus sp. S10-54
AATCTGATATCTTTCTGTCTCGGTCAGTTGTGTATAGGCCATAGTGCATTTTCCTGTGGCGGGAAAGGTGCCTACTATAGCAACTGACCGCCTTTCTGAAAAATTGCACTTATTAGTCGAATCCGCCATTAATAAAAATTCACAACAAGAGGATTATGATCGGAGGCATCAGTAAGTATCACAGTAGCATTAGCTATATTCAACTCTCGGAAAAAAATAAAATCTAAAGGTCTGCCAAACGCGATTGTTCGATAGTCATCAGTAAAAGATACTTCTTCAAGGTGTAAATATCTGGTAAAACGTTTTAAAGCATTTAATCGTTGCTTACTCCATGCATTAAAGTCACCAGCCATAATGACTGGGCCGTTATGTAAACGAACATGAGCACCAATGTTATTCAACTGGCGGCTATACACATCCACACCAAAACTGAAATTTATCGCATGCACATTAATAACCATTAACTGACGATTATCCTGTAAAAGATAAACAGTGATGAGAGCGGATTTAGATAAACGTAAAAGGGGCTCTTTCTCTCTCAGTGGGCAGCAATAGACAGGATGAGAAGTTGCTAACGTCATTACACCAGAGGGGTGTTGTGGTAATAGAAATGCAGGAACTTGATCAGATATTAGGTAATTTGAGGTAGCAAATTCAACTAAATCAGGGGTTGTCTGCGCTTCTTGTAATAAAATCAACTGGCTTTCGTTAGTCAGCTCTTTCAGAACCTTTCGCCATGAAGGACGCTGCTGTTTATAGATATTCCATACAACAACCCTAAGCTCATTTGTACCAGTGGTCAAAGGAGTACCTACAGGTAATGTATTCCCAAGCTGATGAGTCGACATAGGAAAGACACGTTCAACAGGTTGTCCAGCAACATATCTTATCGCATAGGTTTTTTTTACCACGTAAAAAACCTCTTAAATGCAGAATAACTATAAAAACTATCCAATTCTATCAAATAGAATAAGGTAGTTATTGATTTTAATACTCATAAACAGCAAAAAACCCTGAAATTTCTCTCAGGGTTTCTCTGAAAATTAAGGTGGCGGTGCGGACGGGGCTCGAACCCGCGACCCCCGGCGTGACAGGCCGGTATTCTAACCAACTGAACTACCGCACCACCGAATTCTCTTTGATTTATATCGCTGTTACGACATAAAA
>NZ_CAWNXG010000144.1:0-1139 GCF_963878145.1 Photorhabdus sp. S10-54
ATACAATCCTATTTTAGGGCTGAGACAATCCCCAGCCATTAAGCTGTAATTAAAAGTTAACTAATTATTGCATTGTTAATTCAGCATACACGGTTGTTATTTTTAGATGTTATTTTTTCACCCCCGTTAACCGGAATTCGACATTAACCTCACCAAAAATATCTCGCAATAGTTCGACTTCGCATATTGCTTCATCGTCATTATCGGCTTTAACCCAGAGTGTCGTTGCCTGACTGTTAATTGAGAGATAGATAATTTCAACTTCGTACATTTTTACAACTCCTAACTTTAATTAAGATATAGCTGGACTGTTTTTGGCAGTAGCATTAATAAATTCTTTTTTTAATCGTTCGGCTTCAACGAAAGCGCCAATATATTTTTTGCGCAGTTCGTCTATTTCTTTTCGACGCTTAAGCAGTAATCTTATTCGCCGTGCCGCTCTGTTATGACACTGGATATACTCAGGTAGTAATTCTCCTACTGTCCAGTTCACTACATTGTTTTCGCCAATTATTGGTCGGGCTGGGTAGTTGGTATCTCGTCCGGCCCGGCTAAATACTTTCTGCGTCATAATATGCGCCAATTTATTAATGGCATTACTACGACTAAAGCGTCTGTAAGAACGTCCATGACGACTAACAACATAGACGGGTAGCTCATGTATGCTGAATGCATCATCAATACCATTATCACTAATAAGCTCATCGGTATCAAAGCGGGAATAATCGATTTTCTCCAGTTTCATAATTTAAGCTCCTTCCAATATTCTTATTTCTTGTGCAAGATCGTTTGCTAGTTTGTGAGCAAGATCTGCTAATGTTGCTGTGCCTGTATCGGCTTTATCAGTAACAGCTTTACTGACGGGCACCATTAATGCTTCAAGGTGTTCAGATTTATCTAATAAATCTTTAAACTTTATTTTGCTGACATTAATTTGATTGTTTGTTATTTCAGGTTCCTTTTTGCCTTTAATCTTTTTTATCTGTTTCTCCATTGCCTCTATTTCTTTTAGCAGTCCAAAAACCAGATCTTGTATTGCACCGATGGCATAAGATTCATCACATTCTTTCTTATATGATTCTTGCCATATGTGGAGAAGGGCCTCTATCTGCTTTGTCTTTACCTCTGTATGTGAGAAA
>NZ_CAWNXG010000145.1:0-1097 GCF_963878145.1 Photorhabdus sp. S10-54
TAATGAAATGGACAGTGCGCTGGGCAAAGCTGTCCTGTTTCTTGCGGGTGAAAGTCCCGTCGTAGAAGATAAACCAGACCACTACTTAGCGAGTCTTGCATTTCCGGCGGTAACAAAGGAGATGAAGCGTAGACAGCGAAACATTCGAGCCGAAACCAATAGGTGAACGTGATAGCGCCGAAATTCATTAAGTCGTGTGTGCCGATAGTTTTGTCCAGCTAGCAGGCAACAGCTTCTGAATGGTCATACTGGTGAATTTCCCAGCCAGAAGCACACACCGGAGCCGCAGGCGTCGGCGAGCTTGTAGAGAACAGTGTGGAACCCAGGAGATCCTGATACTTCTCAAGGAAATGAGTATTTCGAGCACAAGTGCCAAAACACAAGGTCTGAGAAATGGGTATCAGGAAGTCGGAACCAGTCATAGTAGTGATGAAACGAGTAATGATCGCGGAGCGAAGGGCGGGCAGACAGATCGAACGTGAGAGGGCAACAATGACCGTACACAGCAACGACGGAGTATCATGGTTAACAAAACTTGAGCGTATAGGCAAGAAATCAGCTAACGACAAACAGCAGGTGTTCAATAACTTAGGACATTTGTTGAACAGTGACATGCTGAAAGGACAATTCCTGCGGCTAGACGGGAATAAGGCCGTGGGTATGGATCGCATGACTAAAGCCGTTTACGGTGAGCATCTTGATGAGAATATTAATAAACTCATCCTGCGAATACGCAGAGGAACGTATCGCCCGAAAGCAGCCAGAATCACGGAGATCCCGAAGGAGGATGGCAGTAAACGGCCACTGGCTATTTCGTGCATAGAGGACAAACTGGTGCAAGTTACGGTCAGTGATATCCTCAGCCGAATCTATGAGCCGCTGTTTATGCCCTGCTCATACGGCTTTCGACCGGGATTAAACTGTCATGCGGCGTTGAAGGCTCTGCAACAGCAAACATACCGTAACTGGAATGGCACGGTTGTGGAAATCGACATCCGAAAGTATTTCAACACAATACCCCATATTGAGCTGATGAGTTTACTGCGGAAGAAGATATCAGATCGCCGTTTTCTCAGACTGATTGAGGTCTTAATAAC
>NZ_CAWNXG010000146.1:0-1092 GCF_963878145.1 Photorhabdus sp. S10-54
ATTCGTCAGAAACGCTGCTATAGCGCTCCATTGAGATAAACGCAGCGGCAACAGCTTCACCTACAAATACCGCGTCAAGATCACTCAGTCCATCAGGTACCATTTGCGACAGAATAGTAATAAGTGCTAATCGTGCCTGTTCTTGGGATTCTGGAGATAGTTTGTCAAAGTTCATACCCGACCTCTCGACGGTAATAAAGAAAAAGGCCACGCTATGCGCAGCCTGGAATTGGTGCTTGATATATAAAAAAACCCCGTGAGTACGAGGATTATTAATTCGATAAGCTGTGTGACATAGCTATCACTCTTATCATAATATTCAGTTTTTTACGTACGTAAACTCTTTTATTAAATTAGGCTGCAATTTTTTGAACACATTTATCCATTTCCAGTTCTACGCCTAGCATTATCAGCATCCCTTCAACAATACCCTCCGCCTTTTGTAATTTTTTACCGATATGACCGTCAGAGCATTTATGTTCATAAGCTAATTGCATGAATGTTTTACCAAACACATAGTAGTCAAATAACAAATCATGAATATCGCTATTCTTTTGATTCAGCTTTGCCATACAGCTAGAAATAACAATAGCGTCATCCTCACAGCACTGCGTGCGAGATTTAACTTTGTTGGGAATTAGCCCCTTAAATCCTGCTGCAATTGACGACCAATAGACATCTTCTCTATTATCTGCCGCCCACGCTCCCCAACGCTCTAAAACTAGTTGAATGTCACGCATTATTTACCTCCGGCAATACTGTTGCAATACGACAATCGTAACGAGCGCTATAAGCTTTACGTAGACGACTCTCTTTATTTATTCCGACTTCTTGTCTAACTGTGAGAGTTCCATTTCGTTTTTGAGTGATAACATGATGATGCTTTGTTTCTTGTCGCAAAAATCTCGCTTCTTCAATTGCTGCTGATATGTCAGTGAAGATTGTCATTGCTTAATCTCCTGAGTTTTGCCCGATATTCATCACAAATACGTTCGTAATCTTCACGCCGCCATTTCATTAGCGGCCTTGGCATCATTAGAGCATCAAACCTTTCTTGACCAATTTTCTCAATCAATCTGGGTTTATAGTTAA
>NZ_CAWNXG010000147.1:0-1084 GCF_963878145.1 Photorhabdus sp. S10-54
TGGTAGATTCACATAATAAGTGCAACATCGTTAATCTGGAAGTAAACATGTTCGTATACCCTTAAATAATTCATTCGGTGTCTTCCCACCCCGTGTTTTTCGGGGGCGATGATTTAATCTGTTTACCACAAAATTTATTTCCTGATCAGAGACTTCATTAAAATCAGTTCCCTTTGGAAAGTATTGTCTAATTAACCCGTTGATATTCTCATTGATCCCTCTTTCCCAAGGCGAGTAAGGGTGGGCAAAGTAAATTTCGGTTTCTAATTTTTTACTCATGGTTTCATGATCTGCGAACTCCAAACCGTTATCGAAGGTGATGGTCTTAACCCTTTGTTTTAACGGATATAATACTTTCACCACCGCTTTCGTGACTTCTGATGCTCGCTTGCCATCCAGTTTAACAATAATTGTATACAGCGTTTTACGATCAACCAGGGTTAATAAGGCACTTTTTTTATCTTTCCCAATTATCGTATCACCTTCCCAGTCGCCGATACGCTCTTTTTTATCAACGAGTTCCGGGCGCTTATCAATACTGACCCGATTTTTAATTTTGCCTCTTTTTTCATAGCAACCATAGCGTTTACGATAGGGTTTTCTAGCAATTCGTAGATGTTGCCATAAATCACCCCCCTCTATTTTATCTTGATAAATCAGCCTATAAATCGTCTCATGATGCAAAAATATCCCTTTATGTTGCTTCAAATAATCAGCCACCTGCTCAGGACTTAAATCTTTCCAAATTAACCGTTTTATCCATTTTTTTACTTCCGGTGTGATTTTCACGGCTTTCTTAGCAAAATGACGACGAGCCAATCCCTTTAAATGAGCCTGTTCGGGGCAGTATGTCTGGACTTCTTGATTTCTCTTCAATTCTCTGCTGATGGTCGATGGGCTTCGCTTAAGTGACTCAGCAATGAAACGCTGTGAAAAACCCGCTTTTTTTAAACTGGAAATCTGATATCTTTCTGTCTCGGTCAGTTGTGTATAGGCCATAGTGCATTTTCCTGTGGCGGGAAAGGTGCCTACTATAGCAACTGACCGCCTTTCTGAAAAATTGCACTTATTAGTCGAATCCGCC
>NZ_CAWNXG010000148.1:0-1081 GCF_963878145.1 Photorhabdus sp. S10-54
TGGTCAATCCTGATTCAGTCGCAGCCAGAGAGAACCCAATCCAGCCCGTGGGAATAGCGCCTTGCTTGATTTGCTCAATGGTTTCATGAACCTGTTCAACTTTTTCTTCAACCTGGTTAAGGCGGCGCTGTTGTTGAGCGGTATGACTGGCGATCCTTGCAATCATTTCAATCTCGCTCAGGGCGGTTTGGGGTTTGCGGAAATAGTGACTAACCAGTTCCCGTTGAACCTGCCACGCAACATCATCATTGAATGGCTTGGTTAACATCAGATAACCAGACTCAAAAAGCACAATGCCGCTGGGGGCGAACTTGGAAAATAAGCCATCAGGGAGGTTGGTACGTATATCGTCCTGACCTAAGATTTGATAATCCACTCCACACACAAAGCGTTGATTGTTTCTGTTGAATGTTGCTTTAGCCGTACCATCTGGCCGCGCGTGAACCTGATCAATCATTGAGAACGTCACAACGCGCTGACCTTGATATTCCACAACAGGCATTTGGGTTTTATTGATGGTGATTAATTCTTTCATTGTTTCACTTCCTTAATTTCAATTTTCATTTTCTTGGCATGGCGGCGCATGGAGCGATTAAGTGGCATTAATATGTCTCCGTTATGCGTTGAATAAGGTTCAATGAACTTTTGGGAATTGACATACCCATCTGTGGACCCTTCTTTTATTTGAAGGAGCTGAGGTATTGTCATACCTTCAAATCCTTGCTGTGTTTTACTTCTTCTCCTTTTCGCCATTACAATCCCTCCGCCTTATCAATATGGATCTTTAGAGCATCAGCGAATTGTTTCGCTTCTCTCTCTCTTTTGCGACGTTGTTTGTTATCTGCTTGCCATTGTTCATAGCGCCTTTGTAATGAGTGACGCTTTAAATTCAATTCAACACGATATTCAGCCCATTCACGGTTAACTTGCTGCCTGGCATGTTCAGCGACCTTGTTCCAGAGAACCGCCGCTGTTTCATACTTTTCTTCACGCTCACTTTGAATAGCTCTCTGTGAGAAATTAAAATGGGTAATATTCACTATGAGTCCTTATTTACTGAAAAGTATATTCTGGTGAAAAT
>NZ_CAWNXG010000149.1:0-1077 GCF_963878145.1 Photorhabdus sp. S10-54
AGAATCGCAGCCTCAAGCTCCGACTGGTCATATTTAATGAGCATTTTTAGGCGCTGAACCACCGGCGTTAGAATACCGTTACCCCGATGTTGTGCTCCGCGTTCGTGATCATAATCATGAACCACATGCGGACGTCCCCACGCAGTTTCACGCGGTATACGTTCCCATGTCATGGTTTTTGCGCCGCTCCACCAGTCGCCAATATGGGCCTCTCGAATATGGTAAAACGTAGGGGCACCGTCATCGTCTATCTCTACACCGCCGCGAATATGTGGCATGTCGAAATTCTGTTGTGGGTTGCTGAGTCGGTCTGGGTCCACAATTTGAATTGTCGTAGCATAACGCCCCTTGCCGGGTCCTAACCTGTCTGTTCGATATTGCAGCACCGCAAGCGCATCACCATCTAACAGCTTATGCCGGAAACCCAAACGCAACATCTGTGAAACAGTTTGCTTTCTCTCAACGTCACAATAGCGACCGGGATCGTTAGCCCATGAACGCCAGTGTGCTTCAACTACTTTCCCGTACTCATCAGCCCAGGTTGCATCAAACGCTTTATTCCCTGTCATTAGCGCCAGCATCCGGTAATCAGGTTTGATAATGGGACGGAAATTAGCCCCGATAGCATTGTCAAGAACTCGGGTGATCGCACCGCTGGCCCAACCATCATTCCTTGCCAAATCACGGACACGCGACACAATGCGGTCGCGATAGATATTGATTTCGTTGTCTGGCGACCACAGCGCCGGCTGCCAGTTTGCCAGCTGATCACTGAATGTGTCGGCGGCGTCATAGGGCACACGACTACCACCAACCAGCATAGACAGCTTCGGACGTGATGGCGGCAACGGCTGTCCGTTTGGGCCTAGAATTCGTATTTCACTCATATCAGTACCTGAGCCTTATCGGGCGCCGTGGCCGTGAGACAATGCCCAGTTGGGCTTGTAAGAGTTGGATCAGCGCCAGTAAATCCGCCAGCGAGCTTTGTTGATACGAAACTGAACGGGTGCCGTCTCCCTGCGTGTAAGAAAAAGACACGCCCCGGCTTCCCGTCGCCAGATCGATATAAGCCTGTTG
>NZ_CAWNXG010000150.1:0-1074 GCF_963878145.1 Photorhabdus sp. S10-54
AGGGCACCTTGATTGCCGGAAAACAGGTGGATATTAACGCCGAGGCCCTCAGCGGTGACGGCCAACTGTTATCGCAGGGGGATATGGCCGTCACCTTAACCGAGGATTTTCACCATACCGGCAACACGGTGGCCAATGGCAATCTGACCCTGAAAACCACCGGCAATCTCCTCAATGACCGCCAGATAAAAGCCGGTCGGGCGCTACATCTTGATGCGCACAATCTGACCAACAGCGCTGCCGGTGAAATCAGCGCCGGACAAACGCAAATCCAGGTCCACGATACGCTGAACAATACCGGATTGATTGACGGCGGCCTGACCCATCTCACGGCCAACACCCTGAACAATACCGGCACCGGGCGCATTTACGGCGACCAACTCGCCCTCCAGACGGGCACGCTGAATAACAGCGCACAGGACGGCAAAGCCGCCGTGATTGCGGCGCGGGACCGACTGGATATCGGCACCGGGATACTGAACAACAGTCACCATGCCCAGATTTACAGCGTGGGCGATATGCACATTGGCGGCCAGTTGGACAACAGCCTGACGGCCACCGGTCAGGCCCGTGAGCTCAATAACCACGCGGCGACAATTGAGGCCGGGAAAAACCTGAAAATTCAGGCTGAGCAGATTCACAACACCAACGCCGGTCTGGTCACCCAAGTTGTCGAAACAGAAAAATCACGACATCACGATGCGGTATTGAGCGGCCAGACCACCCGCTATGACTGGTCGCAGGTGGACACTTCCCGCCACAACAAATACGGCGTGCACGATGCCATCATGCCGGACGGCAGCCGCAGTAATGACTTTTACGAATATCAGTACACCCGCACTGTCAAGGAAACTCAGGTCAAACAGAGTGACCCGGGTAAAATTCTGGCGGGCGGCAATATCACGCTCAACAGTGCGGAAGTCACTAATCACGACAGCCAAATTGTTGCCGGCGGCGAGCTGAACGGCGAAATAGGCGAACTGCACAATATAGCCACTCAGGGGGAACGCATCACCACCGATAAAGGTCGCCAGACTCACTGGTATGCGAAAAAGAAACGACTTAAGCCCAGAT
>NZ_CAWNXG010000151.1:0-1016 GCF_963878145.1 Photorhabdus sp. S10-54
AGTTCAATGGTACCGGTCACGTCAGTTGTACGGAAGTAGAACTGTGGACGGTAGCCTTTGAAGAATGGCGTATGACGGCCACCTTCGTCTTTGCTCAGAATATAAACTTCTGATTCGAAAGTGGTGTGTGGCTTGATTGAACCTGGTTTTGCCAGTACCTGACCACGTTCGATTTCGTCACGCTTGGTACCACGCAGCAGAACACCGACGTTCTCACCTGCACGGCCTTCGTCCAGCAGTTTGCGGAACATTTCTACGCCAGTACAAGTAGTTTTAGTCGTGTCTTTGATACCCACGATTTCAACTTCTTCACCCACTTTAACGATACCGCGCTCTACACGACCAGTTACCACGGTACCACGGCCTGAAATAGAGAATACATCTTCGATTGGCAGCAGGAATGGCTGGTCGATTGCACGCTCTGGTTCTGGAATGTAGCTGTCCAGGGCATCGGCCAGTTCAATGATCTTCGCTTCCCACTCTGCATCACCTTCCAGCGCTTTCAGAGCAGAACCACGGATAACTGGCGTGTCATCGCCTGGGAAATCGTACTGAGACAGCAGCTCACGTACTTCCATCTCAACCAGTTCCAGCAGCTCTTCGTCGTCTACCATGTCACATTTGTTCAGGAACACGATGATGTAAGGAACGCCTACCTGACGACCTAACAGAATGTGCTCACGCGTCTGTGGCATTGGACCGTCAGTCGCGGCAACTACCAAGATTGCGCCGTCCATCTGAGCCGCACCGGTGATCATGTTTTTCACATAGTCGGCGTGGCCTGGGCAGTCAACGTGCGCATAGTGGCGGCTTGGGGTATCGTATTCTACGTGAGAAGTAGAAATGGTGATACCACGTGCTTTTTCTTCTGGTGCGTTATCAATTTGATCGAATGCACGAGCATTACCACCGTAGGTTTTAGCCAATACAGTAGTGATAGCAGCAGTCAGGGTAGTTTTACCGTGGTCAACGTGGCCGATAGTACCAACGTTAACGTGCGGTTTTGTACGTTCAAA
>NZ_CAWNXG010000152.1:0-993 GCF_963878145.1 Photorhabdus sp. S10-54
TAACCTGAACTCTGGATAAAAAAATGGAACTAAGTGCCTGTTCCAAGATCAAAATTTTCGACCAAGAAAAAAACGATCTTATTAGGAACAGGCATGGATAAACTAGTTGAACTCTTCTGCGATGTCGATGATTTTTGTCGTGTATTCATTCCACTCTGGGAACAACAGTGTATCGAGGAAGGACATCGTCAACGCAGACGTCATGGCCGCATGAGTGCCAGCGAGATTATGACCATTGTGATTGCTTTTCATATGTCACATTATCGCGATTTCAAAAATTTCTACTTTGGATTAGTCCGACGATACCATCAACAAGACTTTCCCACCCTGCTCAGCTATACCCGGTTCTTAGGCGTCGTTTCCTCAGTTTTAGGACCGCTTTGTAGCTATTTGACGCAGGTGAAAGGGAAACCCACGGGACTCGCTTTTGTCGATTCCACAAGTATTCGTGTTTGTCATAACATTCGTATCCCTCGCCATAAGGTGTTTGACGGCATAGCGAAACGAGGAAAAGGGTCAATGGGATGGTTTTTCGGTTTTAAGCTGCATCTGATAGTCAATCATCAGGGAGAAATTGTGTCAGCCAAACTCACTCCGGGTAATGTCGATGATCGGGAGCCTGTCCGTGAGTTAGCAACGGGATTAACAGGAACGCTTTACGGCGACAAGGGATATATCAGTCAGGCTCTGTTTGATGATTTAAACGCAGCAGGGGTGACATTGATAACGGATACGCGCAGTAACATGAAGGCAAAAGCGCTCTCAGTGTGGGATAAGGTGATGTTATCAAAGCGTTTCATCATAGAAACCATCCATGATCAGTTAAAGAATATTTCTCAGATAGAGCACTCACGACACCGTAGTCTACAGGGATTCATGTTGAATGTGTTAGGAGGGCTAATCGCTTATTGTTTCAAAGAGAACAAACCGTCACTGAATATCTCCCGCTCAGAAATGGACATATTAGTGACGGCTTAACCAGAACTCAGGTTA
>NZ_CAWNXG010000153.1:0-963 GCF_963878145.1 Photorhabdus sp. S10-54
CCCACGCAGGGGACGAAACTGGCTTATGGCTGGATGCGTAAAGGTCAGAAAACCGCGGTGAAAACCACGGGAAGCCGTACCCGTCTGAACCTGATGGGTGCCCTTAATCTGGCTGATATTAGTAAAACGGTAGTACGCGAGTATGACCGTATCGACAGTTATCACATCGCCGAGTTTTTCATTGCCATCCGTGAGACCTATCCGGTCAGTCAGAAGGTTCATATTATCCTTGACGGAGCCGGTTACCACCAAAGCAGGCTGGTGAAAGACTGGACTTATGTGATGAATATTGAGCTTCATTACCTGCCGCCGTACAGCCCGAATCTGAACCCGATAGAAAGGCTGTGGAAGGTGATGAATGAACAAGTCAGGAATAACCGTTATTTCGCCTCGACGACCTTGTTCAAGCAGGCAATACATCGCTTTTTTACGGAAATATTACCGGAACTGGCCGGGAACCTGTCGTGCCGTATTAATGACAACTTCCAGGTTATGAATCCTGCATCTTCAAGTTAAGCGGGTATATACACGAAATACACTTAAATGATCTAGATCGCTCAGTTTGGTCATTCTGGCATAGTATACTTAATAATACTGAACAGTTCATTGATAAAATAATGGCAACATCGGTTACCATAGAAGAATGGCACAAACAGAGGGAGATACAAAATAATAAAGACAACTACAATGATTTTGAATTGGGATTTTCTTCATTTTTTCTGAACCGAACCAACCGATCAGGAATCATTTTAAAAGCGGGAGTCATCGGGGGGGGGGTAGAACAGAAAAGTAAATATTCCTTAGATTGTAGATTCAATAAAAAAGGGTTAATAGATCAGGGCGGGATTCCACTTTGTATTTAATTTAATCAAAGATAAGTTGACTACGGAATTCCTCTGACCAAATGGCTCTTCGACGTTTAGCCGCCTGACTGTCTTTTATACTGGTATTCTGTTTAATCAC
>NZ_CAWNXG010000154.1:0-870 GCF_963878145.1 Photorhabdus sp. S10-54
CCGCTCTGGCATTGTGGAATAGAAAGTCAATGAAAAGCAGTATTTTAGTGTTTACGGTTTTTTATAGCGTGGTTTCAGGCAGTCAGGCTGCCGACCTCTCAGCACAACAACTCATTCATCAACAGGCCCGCCAGCAAGCCCTGGAGGCGCAATTAGCCCCACCCCCTGCGGAGGTTCACCTGTCTGTCCCCGAACAGGCGGTGTCATCCGCCTTTCCACTGGAAACGCCGTGTTTTCCGATCACCCGCGTCGTGTTGGCAGGCACTGAAAATTTCCCGCACTGGTTGCCGTTCAGGCGTGTCGCTCAACAGGGTGAAAACCATTGCCTCGGCGCTCAGGGCATTAACCGGCTGATGACCCGGCTGCAAGATCAGCTCATCAATCACGGCTATGTCACCAGCCGGGTTCTGGTCCCTCGCCAGGATCTGCATACCCAAACGCTAAAACTGGTGATGATACCGGGCTACATCCGACATATCCGCTATACCCCTGACAGCGGAAAATATATCCAGCGGATAACCCCCTTTCCCGCGCGTGAAGGAAAATTGCTGGATTTACGGGACATTGAGCAGGGACTGGAAAACTTGCAACGTTTCCCGACCGTTCAGGCGGACATGAACATTGTCCCGGCAGCGCAACCGGGGGAGAGTGATATTGTGCTGGACTGGCGTCAGTCACGGCACTGGCGAGTCGCCACGTATCTGGATGATACCGGCGCCAAAAGCACCGGCCGTTATCAGGGCGGATTCACCTTCTTTCTGGATAACCCGCTGGCGTTAAGCGACCTGTTCTATCTCTCCGGTGGGCGCGATATTCACGCGTCTGCCGGGAAAGGCAGCCAAAACGACACGCTCTATTATTCGCTGCCCT
>NZ_CAWNXG010000155.1:0-870 GCF_963878145.1 Photorhabdus sp. S10-54
TAGGGGCTGTTTACCTTTCGGGTACATAATTTATTCAGTCCACATAGGCAGCCAGATGATGATAAAACCCAGAGCTAGCATACTGGCGTAATTACGTTCCAACTTATCGTATCTTGTTGCTATTGCACGGAAATGTTTAATTCTGGCAAACGCATTTTCCACCAAGTGGCGGTAACGATATAAACATTTATCAACACGCTTATCGGCTTTTCGACGGTTTTTCTTGTAGGGAATGACCGGCGTTGCGCCTTGTTGTTTCACGGTAAGCCTGAAGGCTTCGCTATCGTAACCCTTATCCGCAATTACAAAATCCGATGGCGGTGACTGCGACACAAGACTTTCAGCATGAACGATGTCATGTGTTTGACCACCGGAAAGCTCAAAATGCACAGGTAAACCGTCATTGTCCACGGCCAAATGGATCTTGGTTGACCGTCCCCCCCGACTTTTTCCTATTGATTCATTTTCTTTAGAAGCCGCACCTGCACTGTGTTGATGAACCCGCACAATACTGCCATCAATGAACAGCCACTCTGTATCAGAATATTCAGATAACAATTTGAAGATTAAATTAAAAATGTCTTTCTTTGCCCATTCATTAAAACGTCGAAAGACGGTATTCCATTTCCCAAATTCAGGCGGTAAATCACGCCAGCGACAACCGGTTCTCATACGGTAAAGGATACCTTCAAAGGTCAGGCAATGTTCTTCTTTGTGATAAATAAGTCCACTTTGTTGCATGAATACAGCTAGCGTATTCCATAGGGGTTTTGATAACATGGTTCTCGGCATGATGGTAAGGCATGGTTGGTTTTTGGCGAAAGCAATTATACCCAATCATCATGCTGTTCAATAATTCCTCTCAAAACG
>NZ_CAWNXG010000156.1:0-864 GCF_963878145.1 Photorhabdus sp. S10-54
GTCGTAGCTCACCCCTTTCAGGCTGCCTCGCCAGCCCAGAGCACTCCCCGCCAGGTGTTTTCCAAGCAGCGCGTCACTGCCCCGTCCGCCCACTTCGCCATAATCGATCCCCAGATACAGCGATTGCCCGCGTAGCGGGGTTTGCCAGTCCAGTTCGTTCCGGCTGTACCAACCCCGATCAGCGGATAAGGTCAACTCGCCATCAAAGCCGCGCACCGTCCAGCGGCCGCCAATTGAAAAGCGATCCTGAGGCGTCAATGGGCTGGCGCTTATCTGGCGCAGATACTGGGTTTGATAAGAGAAGGGTTGAGAAAACAGCGTTACCGGCCCGGCCAGCGTCGCCGAGAACTGGGTGATTTTGGGTAAAGCCGTCCCCTCATTGCGGTACTCTTCCGGTGCCGGTTGCGCGCCAAACCAGCGCATGCCCTGTTGATAAGTGACTTTGGTATCGAGAGTGGCGTTGCCGATAGTGTGATGATGAGACAGCCCCAGCTTCCAGCCTGCGGTTTCCCGGCGCTGAACATCGATTTCGGTGTGGTCAATAAAATTGCGGGACGCCCGGCGATAAATTTCACTGTTGAGCAGGGTTTTCTGGTCGGCGTTGCGGTGTAAAACCCGACTGATCTGGACCGCCAGATTTTGGCTTTTGCCCCGGTATTGGATCGCCTGATTCAGCCCGGCGATGGTCTGCATATAATCGTAATGACTGGCCGTCACGCTCGCCATCCAGTAGCCGAAGGGCAGCGAATAATAGAGCGTGTCGTTTTGGCTGCCTTTCCCGGCAGACGCGTGAATATCGCGCCCACCGGAGAGATAGAACAGGTCGCTTAACGCCAGCGGGTTATCCAGAAAGAAGGTGAATCC
>NZ_CAWNXG010000157.1:0-812 GCF_963878145.1 Photorhabdus sp. S10-54
TCATTTGACAATAAGCGTGTCTGGGTAATTGAATTCAAGATTATTGAAAAAAGGTAACAATCATGACTAAAAATACAGAGTCTTTAATATCTGCATGTCACGAATTAGCAAGAACAGCGAAATGTGATGATTATTTAATTCTGAATGATATTGCTGATAAGATTAAATATCTTGAAGAGCAAAACAAAAATCTTATTGTTAAAAATAATGCATTACAATCTACAATAAGGGTAATTAATCGTGTTAAAACTAATACTATCTGAAAGAGAAATAACAATGAATGATTGTCTTTGTCATCACTTTTATTTTATTTGGAAACGAATGTTCAAGCGTTACATGATAAACACACTAGCGTCACGCGGCGCTAGTTTATCAGAAGCAAAAGAAATTGCTGAGTGTGAGATTGAATCATATTCAAAAAAGGATGGCGATTGGAAATATATTCATCCGCACGATGCAGCGAAAGAAAGCCTGTCTTATTGGAGTGATTAATGGCAGACTTCGGAGGCAGTAATACCCCAAAGGAATTAAAAGATAAATGGCAAACCCCGATTGAGATATTTGCAGCATTGGATGCTGAATTTGGTTTTTATCTCGATGCAGCAGCAGACAATGAAAATGCTCTATGTGCTCATTATCTCACGGAACGAGATAATGCACTTACATGTGATTGGATAAGTTACGGAGCAATATATTGTAACCCGCCGTATAGCGATATATCTCCGTGGGTTATTAAGGCGGCAGAACAAAGCAGGAGGCAATCACAGCCGGTCGTTATGTTAGTCCCAGCCGACACTTCGGTCGGCTGGTTT
>NZ_CAWNXG010000158.1:0-773 GCF_963878145.1 Photorhabdus sp. S10-54
TTGTCACTTGCCATGCCTGAGATTGAATCGGAATAGCCCAGTTTCAATAAGTCGGCCTGGATGTTCTTAGCTATGAATTCTTGGGGGTTCATATGCAACCTCCTTTTTACCTCCCCCAACCAAACCGAGAGCCATCTGACTGATATCACCGATCAGCTTTTCAGCTTTATTGAGGGTAACTAAATCATCTTGTCGCTTTCTTAGTCTGCGACCTGCATCGGATGAATCTTCATCAGACGCCCTTTTTGCCAGAACAAGCATGTGTTGCAGTTGCTGGATGGTAAACCCAAATCCAGATTTAACCTCAAGTTCAGTCATGTGATCGAATACTTGAGCCTGTAACTCGTAACTGTAGCTCATTGCCATCAAACAGGATTCACGTTTGAAGAATCGGTAAATATCTCTTTCAACTTTCCCACCCGTGCCATTTATGAAAGTATCAACTGAAAAAAATTTTTCACTTGCCTGCCCAAGCACTTTTGGTACTTTTTTCATAAAACTACGATGCTCAAGCTTCCTGTATTTTTTGCACGGAAAACCCATTCCTTCCGCTTCCGCTTTGGCTTTCCTTTCGTCATTGATGTAATCCACCATTTCAAGACTGGTCATGGTTGGAGCTTCGGTTACAGGCGAATGTGTTTTGACTGTTAATGCGTTCATCGTGCTTTACCTTTTTAGAGATAGAGCCTGCCTCATAGAAAATCAGACCAAAGAATCAGCACAATACTGATTTCCTCAAGCTCTATTTCCTAAACAGGTTCTTTGGGTTTGAA
>NZ_CAWNXG010000159.1:0-708 GCF_963878145.1 Photorhabdus sp. S10-54
CATCAGTTTCTAAATCGCCCTCGATCACGTCATAAGCAATAGACCAGCTTTCTTCATTCCGGCCCCAGCCAATGACTTCTATTTCAAAGCGATCATCTTGGGTATCAATACCCGCCGTCAGAACCGCTACGCCGTCCGGTACCTCAGCAGCAAAGACTTCACAGCGCTCAAGGAGTTTTCTTTCACTCAATGCTTTCTCGCCCCGATCTTCATAGGGTTCACCCAGAACCAGGTTGATAAATGTCTGACGCATCAGCGGGTCATTTTTCACTCTCAGCCATTCAGCAACTAAGTATTTCCACGCAGCGTTAGGAAACAGACTGTAACCCGCCCAGATATGAAAACCAGCATGACCTTTAAATGGTTTGGTTGCCCGCCATTCTCCGCGCTTTACCAGGCCGGCTTTTTCGTTATGATGGATCACGCATCCGTTATGACGACAAACGTAATAAGCGGTATCCGGTATCCCTTCTCCGTGTTCGTCTTTGTCCCATTTGATACCGTAAGGTGTATCTGGGCCGCCCCATTCAAGAACCTGATATTCATTACAGTGAGGGCATGGGACGTAGTAATAACGCTGATCACTATCGCCAAATGACTTTTCAATACGGCTGGCGCCTTTTACAGTCGGGGTTGAACCCAATACGATTTTGCGGTTCCAAAATGTTTCTGAACGTTTTGTACCTAGTGCGATTTGGTCACCCTCGA
>NZ_CAWNXG010000160.1:0-705 GCF_963878145.1 Photorhabdus sp. S10-54
TATATACCTGTGCTCATTGAAACTGCTTGATTTTCGCCCAAATGAGGTTCAGGGTATCCGTCATGAAAATATTCATTACCGATGAACAAAAAGCCGAACTTGAACACCTCCATCACACCTGCCGTGATAAGAGAGAGTGTGATCGCATCAAAGCGGTCCTCCTGGCCTCTGAGGGCTGGAGTTCTGTCATGATCGCTCAGGCCCTGCGTCTTCATGAAACGACCGTTAATCGTCATATCAGCGATTACCTTAATCACCGTAAAATCAAGCCCGAAAATGGCGGCTCTCAGAGCCATCTCAGCGAAACACAGACTCAGGAACTTATCGCCTATCTGACCGCGAATCTTCTGCCTACCACACAGGCGATTATCCGCCTTGTCAAAGAAGCGTGGGATATCCGTTACACCGTTCCCGGCATGAATAAATGGCTACGCCACAAGGGATTCAGTGATAAAAAGCCGACCGGCGTGCCACACAAGTTCAACGCGGAACAGCAGCGGGCCTTTATAGAAACCTACGGGAAACTCAAGCAGGAAGCCGGAGACCATGAGTCCATCCTGTTCATTGATGGCGTCCATCCCACGCAGGGGACGAAACTGGCTTATGGCTGGATGCGTAAAGGTCAGAAAACCGCGGTGAAAACCACGGGAAGCCGTACCCGTCTGAACCTGATGGGTGCCCTTAATCTGGCTGATATTAGTAAAA
>NZ_CAWNXG010000161.1:0-700 GCF_963878145.1 Photorhabdus sp. S10-54
GCTGCTTTTGCCGTACAACCGTATGAGTTTTACGCAATTTTGAGAGAGACGATCAGATGATGAATGATGCAATCAGAAAGTTATCTCGACGGGTTGAGATGATGTTAGGGCTTGGCAAAATTAAGACATCACGCGATAGCGGAAACATTCAAGTTGTCCAGTATCAGACGCCGATTGAGGTCCGAGATAACACGGCGAGAATGGCTGAATTTGGCTTCTCGTCTGCATTGCCCGCGGGAACTGACGTTGTGATTGGTTACTTGGGGGGAGACCGATCAAGTGCTGTAGTGATTGCAAGCAACAATAAAAAATACCGGCATAAGAATTTAAATCCCGGTGAAACAGTACTTTATAACCAGTGGGGCTTGCATATCCTGCTGACTGAATCCGGGATCACTATTGAAGCCAGGGGCCAGCCGGTAACAGTAAATAACGCCACTCAAGTGACAATTAATGCAAGCGAGAGTGTGCTCTGTAATACGCCAATTTTAAAAGTTACTGGTGATATCGTCGATAACTGCAACAGTAATACGTCAACAATGAAACAGTTACGTGAATCGTATAATCGGCATACGCATAAAGTATCCGGCGTGGAATCAGGCAGTTCAACGGTGACGAGCCAGCAAACCGGGGAGCCAGTGAAATGAGTGATATTACTTCGTACTGGGATGTGAATAAAATTCATGCTGACTGGTTATCT
>NZ_CAWNXG010000162.1:0-700 GCF_963878145.1 Photorhabdus sp. S10-54
GCTGCTTTTGCCGTACAACCGTATGAGTTTTACGCAATTTTGAGAGAGACGATCAGATGATGAATGATGCAATCAGAAAGTTATCTCGACGGGTTGAGATGATGTTAGGGCTTGGCAAAATTAAGACTTCACGCGATAGCGGAAACATTCAAGTTGTCCAGTATCAAACGCCGATTGAAGTCCGCGACAATACGGCAAGAATGGTTGAATTTGGTTTCTCGTCTGCATTGCCGCCTGGAACAGATGTTGTGATTGGTTATCTCGGCGGGGACCGCTCAAGTGCTGTTGTGATTGCAAGCAACAATAAAAAATACCGGCATAAGAATTTAAATCCCGGTGAAGTGGTGCTTTATAACCAGTGGGGCTTACACATCTTACTGACTGAGTCAGGGATCACAATTGAAGCTAAAGGCCAGCCGGTTACTGTGAATAATGCAACTCAGGTAACTATTAACGCAAGCGAGAGTGTGCTCTGTAATACGCCAATTTTAAAAGTTACTGGTGATATCGTCGATAACTGCAACAGTAATACGTCAACAATGAAACAGTTACGTGATTCGTATAACCGACATGCGCATAAAGTATCCGGCGTGGAATCAGGCAGTTCAACGGTGACGAGCCAGCAAACCGGGGAGCCAGTGAAATGAGTGATATTACTTCGTACTGGGATGTGAATAAAATTCATGCTGACTGGTTATCT
>NZ_CAWNXG010000163.1:0-691 GCF_963878145.1 Photorhabdus sp. S10-54
CATCGACGCAGCAGTAAAGTTCTTCTAAATTAGACATGCCTGAGGAGCTCCACGATTTTGTTTTCTTTGACAAAAACTTTGATCGTGCCTCAGGCACTTAGTTCCCTTCTTAAGCAAATCTCAGGTTAGTTACAAATCCATCTGTACGCATGTACGTGGTTTTTCCACATCTCTCGGTGAGTTCTTTCGCGGCAATGGGCGCAGGAGCAACAGACCTGTTCAGAAAACAAGGGCGCCGAAGGCGTGCCATTTACCCTTGTTTTCTGAACAGGGATGGTGCTACACACAGCCCTCCGCGTGAGAACTCACCGAGAGATAAGTCACCCAATGGTCAAGAGAATGAACACACCCACCATGTCGGAACGACGTGGCGACCTTAGCGCCCGGCAGCTTGTCTGCTGGGCAGTGAAAGCGGCGCGGCTTTAGCCGCTGCAAGCGCTAAGGGGTTGACCTTTAGGCATCGCTTGCTATCCCAATGGACAGAGACACGCTCGCGTGGCTCTGCGGAAGCTGGCCTGCGCGACTGCGCAGGCCAGGTGGAGTGCAGGCGACGACCCGACCGTCAAGAGGGTGTCGCAAAAGGTCGGCATTGAAAATAACCCCACAGAAATTTATTGCCTGTTATTGGGACTGGCAACCCATGACAGGCTAAAAATAGCCCATAATATCAGGGCAACTGCCCTTGATAAGT
>NZ_CAWNXG010000164.1:0-689 GCF_963878145.1 Photorhabdus sp. S10-54
TTTAACTAGCAGGGGTGAAGAATGAATAGTAACTCTCTAAATAAACAACACAATACTTCTTACATTAATTTTGAAATAGAGGATGCGCTCGAAAAAATCGAAGCACTAGCAGAGGCGGCAATTTACCTTTATGGGAATAAAGAAGAGGAAATGCTGGGCCGTGGAATCATGGGTGTTATTCATTCAGTTGCCAGTGAAGCACTAAAAACGAGGTGAAACATGCTTAATACAACATTGTTTTCACCACGGGCTGTCAATGTAACTCCAGCTAAAATTATTTGGGAAAGCTACATTGCACTCCATGATCAATTTGTTGCCGTGGTTAATAGCCAGCCAAATCTTGCTGACAATGATAATTTCTTTAATGAATTAGTTAAGCTTAAAGATATTTACGATGAACTTGATACCTCATCGAAAAACAAAGGCAGGCCGGACAGTCTTTTACTATTGGAAGTAATTAAACAACTTACCAATTTAATTGACATTGCGAGCATAACAACAATAAATAAAGAGAGGCGATTATGTTTGATTTAGAGACCGCTATGTTTGATTTAGAGACCTCTTTCTCACATACAGAGGTAAAGACAAAGCAGATAGAGGCCCTTCTCCACATATGGCAAGAATCATATAAGAAAGAATGTGATGAATCTTATGCCATCGGTGCAATACAAGATCTGGTTTTTGGACTG
>NZ_CAWNXG010000165.1:0-677 GCF_963878145.1 Photorhabdus sp. S10-54
AGCTCTACATTGACGGTATTCAACAGGTAATAACCATGAATGTCACTTCTCCTCTTGCAGTGAAGATATGAGTTATATACCCGCTTAACTTGAAGATGCAGGATTCAGAACCTGGAAGTTGTCATTAATACGGCACGACAGGTTCCCGGCAAGTTCCGGTAATATTTCCGTAAAAAAACGATGGATTGCCTGCCTGAACAAGGTCGTCGAAGCGAAATAATGGTTATTCCTGACCTGTTCATTCATCACCTTCCACAGCCTTTCTATCGGGTTCAGATTCGGGCTGTATGGCGGTAAGTAATGAAGGTCGATATTCATCACATAAGCCCAGTCTTTCACCAGTCTACTCCGGTGGTAACCGGCTCCGTCAAGGATAATATGAACCTTCTGACTGACCGGATAAGTCTCACGGATGGCAATGAAGAACTCAGCGATGTGATAACTGTCGATACGGTCATACTCACGTACTACCGTTTTGCTGATATCGGCCAGATTCAGGGCCCCCATCAGGTTCAGACGGGTACGGCTTCCCGTGGTTTTCACCGCGGTTTTCTGCCCTTTGCGCATCCAGCCATAAGCGAGTTTGGTCCCCTGAGTGGGATGGACGCCATCAATGAACAGGATGGGTTCATGGTCTCCGGCTTCCTGCTTGAGTTTCCCGTAGGTTTCCATAAAGG
>NZ_CAWNXG010000166.1:0-643 GCF_963878145.1 Photorhabdus sp. S10-54
CCCGCCGTTATAGCGACCCCTGAGAAAAGCCATTGTCCCCGATAGTATTGCACCTATACCCTGTTCTTTGACTGATAGCAGCCATAACCATAGCTGCACCCAGATGTCTGGTTGCTTGTCCATGAGTCTCATATTTCCACCCCCGTTGGGGATTAAGTCCCCGCAAGTACGGGCGTGAAAAGAAAAAGGCCTCGAATAGTCGTGGCCTATGCGTAGTGATAAATGGTAGATTTCATACGTATCTTATATTTTGCTTAGTCGCTTTTGCTGCTCTATAAGCTTCCCTATCATTGATAATACGATAGTACTCTTCATAGCCTCTGAGGCTGTCTGATAATAACGGAACAGCGTAATCTCAGGACGCTTTGAATGCTGGAGCGCAATATTAATTTCATTAACTACCGGAGTTAAATTATTCATGCCAATGGTTTCCTTTTAATTTCGTAGAAACATTTTTGCTTTACGCATTCACATTGCCGGCTATGGTTGCCGCCAATAAGCACGCATCACAATAATCACCCAATCAGCGAATAAAGCCCGGATTCAGTTCCGGGTGATCAGCGTCGTATAAGTAAAAAGGCCACGCTATGCGCAGCCTCCGTAATCAATTGAATTCGTTCCGATATGGGAATTCCCATATCGG
>NZ_CAWNXG010000167.1:0-642 GCF_963878145.1 Photorhabdus sp. S10-54
GTTGGATCAGCGCCAGTAAATCCGCCAGCGAGCTTTGTTGATACGAAACTGAACGGGTGCCGTCTCCCTGCGTGTAAGAAAAAGACACGCCCCGGCTTCCCGTCGCCAGATCGATATAAGCCTGTTGAGCTTTCGCTAGCGCATCTTGCAGTTGCTCACGCGTCATCGCACCCGCTAACAAACTCGTGTTTCTGTTAAACATAAATATCCTTGAGATAGCTGAGGGTTAAGAGGGCAAAAGTTGAGACATACGCTTACGCTTCGGCTTTTCCGGTTCCTGAATAATGACGCCGGGATATTGCAAGCTTGGCTTTTCTTCCGGCTCTGCGGGCGGGGGCAATAATCTGCCCGGATTTTCTGTGATGCTTGTGGCTAGTGCATTCAGTTTTAGTCCCATATGCAGCAAGCCACACAGCGCAGCATAACCATAAACCCGACAGTCCAGCGCTTCATTAGCACGGCCCGGTAATTGCTCCCACACTCGGAAACGCTGCCCGCCTGATTCTTTGAGCACTGAACGTTCCGCTAACAATTGACTGAAATAATTCAGATCCCTGTCTGCCGGAAAGTGCATATAGCTTGCCGCTGCCTCACCGGGTCGCGGTGGATTAATATGTAATCTCCCCCGGACCGTATCCTTAG
>NZ_CAWNXG010000168.1:0-636 GCF_963878145.1 Photorhabdus sp. S10-54
CGAGCATCTGAGAAAACGATGTTTTTATCATGAAATTCAACGCTCACTACTACACGCTTATTGCACTGATTATTGTCTCACTCACAGCTTATTACTATCACTCTGCATTACAGAAAGAGCGGCATGTAACAAAGCAGCAGCAAGAAGACATTCAGCAACTCACAGACGCTATCGATTACCAAAACTCTCACATTGCAATGCTAAACGAATTGGACGTTAAGCATACAAAGGAACTTGCTCATGCGAAATCTGAAATTGATGTTCTTCGCAATGATGTTGCCGCTGGTCGTCGGAGGTTGCGTATCGCGGCCACCTGTAGTCAGGGTGAAGCCAGTTCCTCCCCCGGCGTGGATGATGCAGCCAGCCCCAGATTGGAAGACCCCGCTATCAGGGATTATTTCACTCTCACCGAAAGAGTAACAACGATGCAGGCACAACTAGAGGGCTTGCAGGACTACATCAAAACTCAGTGTCAGTAACAGAGTCTCGCAACCGCGGGACTTTTTTTATATCCGAATTTCACCGCGCACCTCATGCGCATTCAAACCCAAAGAACCTGTTTAGGAAATAGAGCTTGAGGAAATCAGTATTGTGCTGATTCTTTGGTCTGATTTTCTATGAGGCAGGCTCTATCTC
>NZ_CAWNXG010000169.1:0-624 GCF_963878145.1 Photorhabdus sp. S10-54
ATGTGGTTCATGATTATGATCACGAACGCGGAGCACAACATCGGGGTAACGGTATTCTAACGCCGGTGGTTCAGCGCCTAAAAATGCTCATTAAATATGACCAGTCGGAGCTTGAGGCTGCGATTCTGAATGCTATTTTCGGCGCTTACATTGAGTCCCCGTATGACCCGGCCCTTGTAGAAGCGGCTTTGGGTGAAAGTGAAGACGAGAATTTAGGCGCATACCAACAAGGACGCGTTGAGTTTCACAATGATCGCCGCTTGTCTTTACAAAATGGGGCGCGTATCCCAATTATGTATCCCGGCGAGAAAATCACAACAGTGAATGCCGCGAGACCGCACAGTAACTTTGAAGGCTTTGAAAGTGCGGCGCTGCGTAATATCGCCGCAGCAACGGGGTTGTCTACTCAACAAGTGACGCAAGATTGGTCTGATGTGAACTACAGTTCAGCGCGTTCTGCCATGTTAGAGGCATGGAAAACCTTAACCCGGCGTCGTGCTGATTTCTCAATCGGCTTTGCTCAACCCATTCTGACCGCGTTTATTGAAGAAATTCACGACATAGAAGATTTACCGTTACCGGCTGGTGCGCCTGATTTCTTAGAAGCACGGGCGGCTTATTGCC
>NZ_CAWNXG010000170.1:0-624 GCF_963878145.1 Photorhabdus sp. S10-54
ATGTGGTTCATGATTATGATCACGAACGCGGAGCACAACATCGGGGTAACGGTATTCTAACGCCGGTGGTTCAGCGCCTAAAAATGCTCATTAAATATGACCAGTCGGAGCTTGAGGCTGCGATTCTAAATGCTATTTTCGGCGCTTACATTGAGTCCCCGTATGATCCTGCATTAGTTGAGGCGGCACTGGGTGAAAGTGAAGACGAGAATTTAGGCGCATACCAACAAGGACGCGTTGAGTTTCACAATGACCGCCGCTTGTCTCTACAAAACGGGGCACGCATCCCGATTATGTATCCCGGCGAGAAAATCACTACTGTCAATGCCGCGAGACCGCACAGTAACTTTGAAGGCTTTGAAAGTGCGGCATTACGTAATATCGCTGCGGCTACCGGCCTTTCAACTCAACAAGTGACACAAGATTGGTCTGATGTGAACTACAGTTCAGCGCGTTCTGCCATGTTAGAGGCATGGAAAACCTTAACCCGGCGCCGCGCTGATTTCTCAATCGGCTTTGCTCAACCCATTCTGACCGCGTTTATTGAAGAAATTCACGACATAGAAGATTTACCGTTACCGGCTGGTGCGCCTGATTTCTTAGAAGCACGGGCGGCTTATTGCC
>NZ_CAWNXG010000171.1:0-622 GCF_963878145.1 Photorhabdus sp. S10-54
CATTCTTTTATTCGCTATTCCCAGTGTAGAGAGAGAGGGAGAGGGTTGGGATACAATACCGAAAGTTCCTGAATGTTTTGAAGAGATAACTTACGGTACTTTTTATGATTTAAGCGAATGATTAATTACGGAGTTAATAAACATGAATGATTTAGAGTATTGGAGTGACTGTATTTCTTATGGCGCTGATGATTGCAATTTGGTTTTAACACAAGACCAAGTTAAATCATTAGCTGAATCTGTCATGCAGGGTCACGAGTGTTACGGAATGTCATTTTATTCACCGCCGTCAAACGAACGTTACGCAGAAATAGAAAGGGAATGGAAATTAAAATTTGATAAATTACAAAATGAATTTGATGCATATATAAATAATGCAGAGACCGCCGTTAGAATTGCATTGCGACAACATCGAGATACGAAAATCTCAATCGATAAAGACGGGGAGGTTTTTAGATGTAATGGACGCTCTGAACAAATTCAATAATCAGCATTATTTCGCCACACCGGGAAAAACAATAGGGAATTATCGGCACGGAAGCCAATTATCAACTAAACCTATGAGGATTAAATTATGTCGAAGAAATTAACAAGAGATTTAAAGAAAGAAATAGTTAATAAC
>NZ_CAWNXG010000172.1:0-609 GCF_963878145.1 Photorhabdus sp. S10-54
GCTTAATTGCTTAACCTCACAACCCGAAACTGTCTCGGATTGTTCAGCTTGAGAGACTCGTCAATAATACCTCGACGATATTATCGACAGTTTCAATTTTTCAGCTTGTTCCAGATTGTTAAAGAGCAAAATAATTCACAGCATACTGTTGCCAATATACTCTGAATTACGTTTAGTATGGTGGAGCTAAGCGGGATCGAACCGCTGACCTCCTGCGTGCAAGGCAGGCGCTCTCCCAGCTGAGCTATAGCCCCATACAGAATTTCCCGCTATCACCCGGTCTATACAAACCTTTTCATCACAGCCAGTTTCAACGCGAATCACGCAGTGTGCGCGAGCACATGAGTAATGCAGCGTTTAAAATGGCAAAGAGGAAAAGCGTTTGGTAGGCCTGAGTGGACTTGAACCACCGACCTCACCCTTATCAGGGGTGCGCTCTAACCACCTGAGCTACAAGCCTATCACGATAACGTTATTCTCTTCTTTCATCAGACAATCTGTGTGAGCACTGCACTCAACCTATCTCAGGTAAGGAGGTGATCCAACCGCAGGTTCCCCTACGGTTACCTTGTTACGACTTCACCCCAGTCATGAACCACAAAGTGGTCA
>NZ_CAWNXG010000173.1:0-601 GCF_963878145.1 Photorhabdus sp. S10-54
CCGCTCTGGCATTGTGGAATAGAAAGTCAATGAAAAGCAGTATCTTAGTGTTTGCGGTTTTTTATAGCGTGGTTTCAGGCAGTCAGGCTGCCGACCTCTCAGCACAACAACTCATTCATCAACAGGCACGTCAGCAAGCCCTGGAGGCGCAATTAACGCCACCCCCTGCGGAGGTTCACCTGTCTGTCCCCGAACAGGCGGTGTCATCCGCCTTTCCGCTGGAAACGCCGTGTTTTCCGATCACCCGCGTCGTGTTGGCAGGCACTGAAAATTTCCCGCGCTGGTTGCCGTTCAGGCGTGTCGCTCAACAGGGCGAAAACCATTGCCTCGGCGCTCAGGGCATTAACCGGCTGATGACCCGATTGCAAGATCAGCTCATTAATCACGGCTATGTCACCAGCCGGGTTCTGGTTCCTCGTCAGGATCTGCATACCCAAACGCTAAAACTAGTGATGATACCGGGCAACATCCGGCATATCCGCTATACCCCTGACAGCGGGAAATATATCCAGCGGATAACCCCCTTTCCCGCGCGTGAAGGAAAATTGCTGGATTTACGGGACATTGAGCAGGGACTGGAAAACTTGCAACGTTTCCCGAC
>NZ_CAWNXG010000174.1:0-598 GCF_963878145.1 Photorhabdus sp. S10-54
TTTTTCTTGATACGGGCGGGTCTCACGCTGTTTTTTCTTGCCATAGTCATTGATGTTTCTCACCCCGCGTTTTTGTTCAATCAACCCGACAACCTGTTGTTGATTGGGGGCAAAAAGCAGTACTGAATGCGCCAGCATTCCCGTGGGTTTTTGACTGGATGAGGTATAGCCCATTTCATCCCTGACGGTTTCATGCGTAAAATTCAGCGTCGTGGTATCTTCCAGCGCGAGCAGGCAGTCACAGGATTTAACCCGCGCAGCGGTGGCAGCAAAACCCGCCTCTGCAATGGCATCGGCTTTAACATCCGTATTACGGATAAAACGGTAAGCCGCTTCGATATCAGCGGGGGTATCCAGAGATTTCACAATCGATTTTCCTATGTTGTTAGCGAGTGATGAGGAGACTTTTACCAACCGTTCGGTGCGCCGCTGGTCACCCAGTTTTGCGCCTGAGAACGTCTCTTTTGCCCAGTGTTCTGCTTCCGTTACAAACCTGGTCAATTTACCTCAATTTATCGTTTTATCCTGAAAACTATCATTTAGGCAGAAGTACACAAATTCCTCAATATTTACTGAGGGATTTGTGTATAAGAGACAG
>NZ_CAWNXG010000175.1:0-587 GCF_963878145.1 Photorhabdus sp. S10-54
ATACAATCCTATTTTAGGGCTGAGACAATCCCCAGCCATTAAGCTGTAATTAAAAGTTAACTAATTATTGCATTGTTAATTCAGCATACACGGTTGTTATTTTTAGATGTTATTTTTTCACCCCCGTCAATCTGAATTCAACATTAACTTCATCAAATATACCTTTTAATAATTCGACTTCGCATTTTGCTTCATTGTCATTATCGGCTTCAACCCAGAGTGTTGTCGCTTGACTGTTAATTGAGAGATATATAATTTCAACTTCGTACATTTTTACAACTCCTAATTTTAATTAAGGTATGACTGGACTATTTTTGACAGTAGCATTAGTAAACCCTTTTCTTAATCGCCCGGTTTTACTGAGGGCGTCAATATATTGTTCGCTAGATATATTTATTTCAGGTTCCTTTTGGCCTTTAATCTTTTTTATTTGCTTCTCCATGATTTCCATTTCTTTTATCAGTCCAAAAACCAGATCTTGTATTGCACCGATGGCATAAGATTCATCACATTCTTTCTTATATGATTCTTGCCATATGTGGAGAAGGGCCTCTATCTGCTTTGTCTTTACCTCTGTATGTGAGAAA
>NZ_CAWNXG010000176.1:0-583 GCF_963878145.1 Photorhabdus sp. S10-54
CTATGAAAATATTTATTACATCAGAACAAAAAATCAAACTTGAGCATCTTCACGACACCACTCGTGATGGTCAGGTACGAGACAGAATAAAAGCTATCCTTCTGGCTTCTGAAGGGTGGAGTTCTGTGATGATAGCCCAGGCATTGCGACTCCATCAGACCACGGTTGACCACCATATCAGTGATTACCTTAATCAAGGTAAACTTAAATCGGGTAATGGGGGGTCTGACAGTTTACTTTCCCGGGAACAAACTGATTTTTTAATCAACCACTTATCTCAACATCTTTTCCATCACACACATGAAATCGTGGCCTATGTCGTTCAGCTCTGGAATATTACCTTTAGCATTCCAGGCATGAATAAATGGCTACATCGTCAGGGTTTTTCTTATAAAAAACCGTGTGGCGTCCCTCATAAATTCGATGCAGAAAAACAGAGACAATTTATTGAATATGATGAAAATCTTAAAGTTACAGCGAAAGACGACCCCATCCTCTTTCTTGACGCGGTTCACCCGGCTCAAGGTACTAAACTCGGTTATGGCTGGATGCGAAAAGGCGAGAAAAAAACAGTCAAAACAAC
>NZ_CAWNXG010000177.1:0-582 GCF_963878145.1 Photorhabdus sp. S10-54
TTATGGCTTTAGCCAGTTTAAGTAGCGTAAGCTTCTTAAACATAAAACCCCCCGCTATGCGGGTGGAGGCCAAGGGTTATACCAAGAAAAACACCTTTCCGTTACGATATAGATGTTCAAGCTAATATACGTAACTTCAATAAGGAAAGGTGTTTATGGGAATTAAAGCACAAAGCTCAGCCCATACAAAGTGGCTGTGCAAGTACCATATCGTCTTTTCGCCAAAATATAGACGAAAAGTCATTTTTGCCAGTATACGTTCAAGTATAGGTGGGATCTTACGAGACCTTTGTAAGTACAAAGGTGTTGAAATAATCGAAGGACATCTAATGCCAGATCATGTACATATGCTCGTGAGTATTCCCCCGAAAATCAGTGTCTCAAGTTTTATGGGATACTTAAAAGGTAAAAGCGCGTTGATGATATTTGACAAACATGCCAATTTAAAATACAAATTTGGCAACCGGAAGTTTTGGTCGGAAGGTTACTACGTCAGCACAGTGGGGTTGAATGAAGCGACAATCCGTAAATATATCAGAGAGCAAGAAAAGTCAGATTTACTTCAGGATAAACTAAGTACAC
>NZ_CAWNXG010000178.1:0-566 GCF_963878145.1 Photorhabdus sp. S10-54
CCAGAAGGAACTCCTGACATTTGTGAAAATCACTGATAGCCATTTTTTTCAGTACTGGCTCGGGGATTTCTGAAACCAATGAAATCAACAGACGCATAGCGGCAATTGAATGATTTGATTTGTTCTGTGCTTCATAAAACTGCTCAACCTGGATTAATACCGGTTCTTTCAGGTCGATCTGCTCGTAGCGGACTTTGCCGTCATTACTTTCAATCGGGGTGTTCAATACGATAGTTTTTGTTGTTTCTAACATGCTGATTCTCAAAATTAATTTTCTGTTACCGAGGTGCCTTCCCAGCGCACCTCAAAAGTCGCATCTTCGCTGTTGACTTCTTGCGTGTTGACGGTCCACATACCCTCGCCAATAATGGTTTTACCGTTCGCAATTTCAGCAACGATTGTGACGTTAGTCTGGTCATTAAAATCCGCGACAGTTGTTCCGCCACTGTCACGGACTTTGCAGGAGATAAAGCCCGCCTGGGGTTTCTCTTTGTAACCGTGTACGTAGTCCATGCCCGTTAAGGTTTCACGGGTGACTGTTGAGGGACTCCAGGTGAAATCCCCTG
>NZ_CAWNXG010000179.1:0-566 GCF_963878145.1 Photorhabdus sp. S10-54
CCAGAAGGAACTCCTGACATTTGTGAAAATCACTGATAGCCATTTTTTTCAGTACTGGCTCGGGGATTTCTGAAACCAATGAAATCAACAGACGCATAGCGGCAATTGAATGATTTGATTTGTTCTGCGCTTCATAAAACTGCTCAACCTGAATCAATACCGGTTCTTTCAGGTCGATCTGCTCGTAGCGGACTTTGCCGTCGTTACTCTCAATCGGGGTGCTTAAAACGATAGTTTTGGTTTTTTCTAACATACTGATTCTCCAAATTAATTTTCTGTTACCGAGGTGCCTTCCCAGCGCACCTCAAAAGTCGCATCTTCGCTGTTAACTTCTTGCGTGTTGACGGTCCACATGCCTTCACCGATGATCGTTTTACCGTTCGCAATTTCAGCAACGATTGTGACGTTAGTCTGGTCATTGAAATCCGCTACCGTGGTCCCGCCACTGTCACGGACTTTGCAGGAGATAAAGCCCGCCTGGGGTTTCTCTTTGTAACCGTGTACGTAGTCCATGCCCGTTAAGGTTTCACGGGTGACTGTTGAGGGACTCCAGGTGAAATCCCCTG
>NZ_CAWNXG010000180.1:0-550 GCF_963878145.1 Photorhabdus sp. S10-54
GGGGGATCCTACGTTCCAAATGCAGCGAGCTCGTATAACCCTTTAAGAGTTGCTCTTTTTTTTTTTTTTTTTGCAAATCGAAGTTTTAGATTGAGTTCTACGTCGAGCGGCCGCGATATCCTGCAGATGCATCCAGTACTAGTATGGCCCGGGGGATCCTACGTTCCAAATGCAGCGAGCTCGTATAACCCTTTAAGAGTTGCTCTTTTTGTTTGGTAAGTTGCAAATCGAAGTTTTAGATTGAGTTCTACGTCGAGCGGCCGCGATATCCTGCAGATGCATCCAGTACTAGTATGGCCCGGGGGATCCTTATCTGTCAAAACCGCTAATGTCCGTTCTAAGACCGTCTGGAGAACACTTGCCCATCAGTGCTTTTGAACCTTTTTTTCACAGGTCCCTTCCGATTACACTGAGAAGCTGACCACACCTGCTAGAAGATGGAGGTATGCAGCCCGTTAGTAGGAGTAATACTACCCAGCTTATAACCCTCAAACGTAGGGCAGATGGCGGCCGCGATATCCTGCAGATGCATCCAGTACTAGTATGGCCC
>NZ_CAWNXG010000181.1:0-520 GCF_963878145.1 Photorhabdus sp. S10-54
TTGATAATCCGCTTACTGTCCTCAGCATGCTCACGTGCAGGCATATCGTTGTATTGGCGCTCATAGTCAATTTGGTGGAAATAGGGATTAACGATGACAGGCGCAACGATACCCACCGCACGTTTGACGTCTTCGTCAGTCGGTACCCGGTCAAGGTATTTTTTGAAGGTTAATTCGCCGGTATCCACCAGATGGTCAGTGATTTTTTTCAGTTGCTTAACGGCGCGAAATACCCCCTTCACGCTGTCGTTATTCGCTGATGGCATGACTTCACCCTCAAACATCTCCCCGTCAATGAACAACGGAATGCTGTCGATAAATGCGTCACGGCAGAGGGATTTATTCACCTCGGCTGTCGTGATAATCGGATAGGCTTTAACTAACCCGAACAGCGTTACCGCCATTGGTTCATCATGCCATGAGCTTTTGCCTTTTCCGTTTCGGATAGCGGCAATCAATGCGTCCTGATGCTTGAGACTCAGCAGGTCATAATCACCCACCACGAGGTAGTGAGTGCTCA
>NZ_CAWNXG010000182.1:0-501 GCF_963878145.1 Photorhabdus sp. S10-54
GCTTTGCGGAGCTGAGTGACAGCTATTATGTCGCCAGCGTGGCGGTGGATGTGGATAAAGATAAAGACGAGAAGCGCTACAACAACGGCACCGATACTTATACCTTCACGGCGACGGTGAAGGATGGGCATGGCAATCTGGTGGTGGATCAACCGGTCGAGATTGACTGGCAGACAGACCCCGCGGTGGCCGGGCTAAAACTGACGAAACAAAGCAATTCGGTGAGTAACGCACAGGGGCAGGTGACGGCGACCTTAACCAGCACGGCGGCAGTGGCGGATGTGCAGGTGTCGGCGAAAACGGCCAGCCAGCAAACGGCAGTGAAGGCAGCGAGCAAAGTCAGCTTTGCGGAGCTGAGCACCAGCTATTATGTTGCCAGCGTGGCGGTGGATGTGGATAAAGATAAAGACGAGAAGCGCTACAACAACGGCACCGATACTTATACCTTCACGGCGACGGTGAAGGATGGTCATGGCAATCTGGTGGTGGATAAACCGATCG
>NZ_CAWNXG010000183.1:0-487 GCF_963878145.1 Photorhabdus sp. S10-54
CTAAGGATTTGAATACACTCCGTGATCAACAAAAAGTTGCGCTTAGAGCCTGGGCTTGGGTTTCCGGTGAAAGTGAAGAGAGTGTTTTTGCTGATCAGTCTGTTTACCATAATATCAAAATAAAAAGTTTCAAAATGAAACCAATTAATTGGGATGACTACAGAGTGAAAATAATGAATCAGGGAAGAATGGTCAGGTTGGTGAATAAATCAGACCCAGAAAGTTCCCCAATATCCTACTATTACATTGATGAGGAAGATGGAGATACGATTTTGGCTACCGTTGCACCAATCTTTTCATTAATTAATGGCCGTTTTGTTCAGGTAATTTAATGGGTAGCAATATCGGGTTATTTGACCCGATATTTTCTCTTGATGGGAAATGCAATAAAAATCGGTGATATCAGTTCAGCATTTGTTGATTGTAAAGAGACACTGGGATTGTGGATTGGGTTAATATTAAAGTTGAATAATATTCCACTTATCAC
>NZ_CAWNXG010000184.1:0-465 GCF_963878145.1 Photorhabdus sp. S10-54
ATACAGCTAGCGTATTCCATAGGGGTTTTGATAACATGGTTCTCGGCATGATGGTAAGGCATGGTTGGTTTTTGGCGAAAGCAATTATACCCAATCATCATGCTGTTCAATAATTCCTCTCAAAACGCCAACAGCCCCTAATATAACACTCTGAATTATCAGTTTTTTATTACACTCATTGCCCATTCTTTAACCTGATTATCACTTAAATTCAGCTCCCATAGGCATATACTTAAAATAAGTCTGTGTGGAGGTAAATGAAAATGGCTAAAAATCAGATTCAATTCCAAAAAGGCATTTCTATTCATGAGTTTATTTCATTATAGGGTCATGAAGAACAATGCCAGAAACAGGTGTTCGATATGCGCTGGCCTACGGGGTATCACTGCCCTCATTGTGGGCATGATAAGTATTGCCAGTTAAAATCTCGTCTCCTTTATCAGTGCAATCAATGCCATCATCAGA
>NZ_CAWNXG010000185.1:0-441 GCF_963878145.1 Photorhabdus sp. S10-54
GCTTAATTGCTTAACCTCACAACCCGAAACTGTCTCGGATTGTTCAGCTTGAGAGACTCGTCAATAATACCTCGACGATATTATCGACAGTTTCAATTTTTCAGCTTGTTCCAGATTGTTAAAGAGCTTATATCGCTAAACAGATTCACTTAAATCCGCTTAAAGATAACTTGACAACGCCTCTCACCCGTCATCATGCAATATGGCGTCCCCTAGGGGATTCGAACCCCTGTTACCGCCGTGAAAGGGCGGTGTCCTAGGCCTCTAGACGAAGGGGACACGCGGGTCAGCTTCGCAGACTCATTTGCACTCTACTTTCATCAGACAATCTGTGTGAGCACTGCACTCAACCTATCTCAGGTAAGGAGGTGATCCAACCGCAGGTTCCCCTACGGTTACCTTGTTACGACTTCACCCCAGTCATGAACCACAAAGTGGTCA
>NZ_CAWNXG010000186.1:0-438 GCF_963878145.1 Photorhabdus sp. S10-54
AGGGCACCTTGATTGCCGGAAAACAGGTGGATATTAACGCCGAGGCCCTCAGCGGTGACGGCCAACTGTTATCGCAGGGGGATATGGCCGTCACCTTAACCGAGGATTTTCACCATACCGGCAACACCGCAGCCAATGGCAATCTGACCCTGAAAACCACCGGCAATCTCCTCAATGACCGCCAGATAAAAGCCGGTCAGGCGCTGTATCTTGGCGCGCGAAATCTTACCAACAGCGCCGCCGGTGAAATCAGCGCCGGGCAAACGCAAATCAAGGTCCACGATACGCTGAACAATACCGGATTGATTGACGGCGGCCTGACCCATCTCACGGCCAACACCCTGAACAATACCGGCACCGGGCGCATTTACGGTGACCAACTCGCCCTCCAGACGGGGACGCTGAATAACAGCGCACAGGACGGCAAAGCTGCTGTCA
>NZ_CAWNXG010000187.1:0-396 GCF_963878145.1 Photorhabdus sp. S10-54
ATATCCGCTATACCCCCGATAGCGGAAAATATATCCAGCGGATAACCCCCTTTCCCGCGCGTGAAGGAAAATTGCTGGATTTACGGGACATTGAGCAGGGACTGGAAAACTTGCAACGTTTCCCGACCGTTCAGGCGGAGATGAATATTGTCCCGGCAGCGCAACCGGGCGAGAGTGATATTGTGCTGGACTGGCGTCAGTCACGGCACTGGCGAGTCGCCACGTATCTGGATGATACCGGCACCAAAAGCACCGGGCGTTATCAGGGTGGATTCACCTTCTTTCTGGATAACCCGCTGGCGTTAAGCGACCTGTTCTATCTCTCCGGTGGGCGCGATATTCACGCGTCTGCCGGGAAAGGCAGCCAAAACGACACGCTCTATTATTCGCTGCCCT
>NZ_CAWNXG010000188.1:0-394 GCF_963878145.1 Photorhabdus sp. S10-54
GTACTGGTTCACTATCGGTCAGTCAGGAGTATTTAGCCTTGGAGGATGGTCCCCCCATCTTCAGACAGGATTTCTCGTGTCCCGCCTTACTCATCGAACTCACAGCCATACCATCTTCGAGTACGGGGCTGTCACCCTCTCTCGCCGGCCTTTCCAGACCGTTCCTCTGATGCTATCGCTGATGCAGGTTCTGGGCTCCTCCCCGTTCGCTCGCCGCTACTGGGGGAATCTCGGTTGATTTCTTTTCCTCGGGGTACTGAGATGTTTCAGTTCCCCCGGTTCGCCTCATTAACCTATGAATTCAGTTAATGATAGTGCAACGCATTGCACTGGGTTTCCCCATTCGGACATCGCCGGCTATCACGCTTCATATCAGCTTACCGACGCTTTTCGC
>NZ_CAWNXG010000189.1:0-377 GCF_963878145.1 Photorhabdus sp. S10-54
TATGTAACTCACTATCTCATTTGCACTGGTTACATGGCAGCTTCAGACTGACTAAAACTACACTTTTCCCACCATGGTTCAAAGATCAACAGAACTGGGCCAACAAAAGCAATTTTTTCATGTGGTCTAACTACCAACTTATTATGAGTTAAGTTACTTTTAGGTTTAAAATCACAGCAGTTTTTCCCTCCACACCTCCCAGAGATACTTTCAGGGTGGCTAAACTTGGCTAAAGGCTTCCGGACCAACCCTTGTTTCTTTATGGTGCTTGTGTCCTGACAACCGCGTAAGGCATGGAAATTCAGCTATTTATCCGATCGTTTATATGGGCGTGCGGCCGCGATATCCTGCAGATGCATCCAGTACTAGTATGGCCC
>NZ_CAWNXG010000190.1:0-339 GCF_963878145.1 Photorhabdus sp. S10-54
CCTCGTTATTTCACCTTACGCCGCCTTGCTTTCGGTACTTGCCGCCTTTCCCTGGCCGCGCCTCTAGCCTCCACCTCTCCTCGCGCCCCACCCCCCCCCCCCCCCCCCCCCCCACCCCCCCCCCCCCCCCCCCCACCCCCCCCCCCCCCCCCCCCCACCCCACCCCCCCCCCCCCCCCCCCCCCCCCCCCCCCTCCCCCCCCCCCCCCCCCCCCCTCCCCCCCCCCCCCCCCCTCCCCCCCCCCCCCCCCCCCCCCCCCCCGCCCCCCCCCCCCCCCCCCCCCCCCCCACCCCGCCCCCCCCCCCCCCCCACCCCCCCCCCCCCCCCCCCCCCCCCCGC
>NZ_CAWNXG010000191.1:0-338 GCF_963878145.1 Photorhabdus sp. S10-54
CAAGAATATCCTGCCACAAAAAATTAAGTTGGTCGGATTTAAACTTGGGCCTCGGGAAGCCTTCCCGCTTTTGCTTCCCGTTGCTCGCCCATAACCTTATCGTGTGTGGTGTTACACCGTACCGATCAGCGAGTTCTTTTGTTTTGATGTATGGCGATTGATTCATTTTTCATTTCCTCTTTGATAACCGTTCTCCAAAATTATTCGTGCCACTGTTGCCGGAGTTGTTTTGTCTGACCAGACCAAATTATCAATCAGGAAATTCAGTTCAGCAGCAAGTACGGCTTCCAAGTCTTTGGGCCAATACTCATACACAATATCGCTGTAATAAGAATCCT
>NZ_CAWNXG010000192.1:0-336 GCF_963878145.1 Photorhabdus sp. S10-54
GGATTAAGACTGGCACTGTCCTAATGCTTTCTTCAATAGGTTTGGCTCATGTGTGATTCCCTCTGGCAAACTTATAGAGGACAAGCAGAATAAACCAATTCAAGGTCGTTGTAGCTGAAGGCCTGGCCTGCCTGACAGTTAATTATGAGCATGTCTTGCCCTTCATGGTGGATATTCACAGCTGAAAGTGGTATTGGCATTTTTTTCTGAGGACACAACGAGGAAATCTGATAAATACGGCCACCTGAAGTCTAGCTCGGAGTTAACAATTTACCACGTTTAGAGCGGCCGCGATATCCTGCAGATGCATCCAGTACTAGTATGGCCCGGGGGATC
>NZ_CAWNXG010000193.1:0-315 GCF_963878145.1 Photorhabdus sp. S10-54
CAGCCAGCCGCGAGCTTTCCACTGGGTCACAGTCTTACGGCTGACACCGTGCAATTTGGCAAATTCTGACTGATTCATTTGTTAATGTTACCTAAATTTCAAAGACTTATAACTAGTGAAACATCGGGGCGCACAATGTCCCATGATTTAAGTGTCTCTGGGAAGGACCCATTTATTTTAAATGAGAATTAATATCATTTAATATCTTGATGATGAGTCCCGAATTACTAATTTACCATCAAAACCAGTCACTATTATCTCGTTGTTATTCTCACTTACGATACATCTTATAGCATCCATATATTCTTTTGTTAC
>NZ_CAWNXG010000194.1:0-300 GCF_963878145.1 Photorhabdus sp. S10-54
CACCCAATCAGCGAATAAAGCCCGGATTCAGTTCCGGGTGATCAGCGTCGTATAAGTAAAAAGGCCACGCTATGCGCAGCCTCCGTAATCAATTGAATTCGTTCCGATATGGGAATTCCCATATCGGCTATGATTAAATCTCGACAAGTAACCATAGCTAATAGAAAGAGGAGCTAATGAGCAGAACAATTAATGAAGCTGTCCGCGAGCTGGAAATCAGCATCACAGCTACAGAGCGGATCGTGATTGCAATGTTACAACTACTTTCACCCGTACAAAAAGATGCCCTGAAAGATATTC
>NZ_CAWNXG010000195.1:0-288 GCF_963878145.1 Photorhabdus sp. S10-54
CGGTTTGGTTGGGGGAGGTAAAAAGGAGGTTGCATATGAACCCCCAAGAATTCATAGCTAAGAACATCCAGGCCGACTTATTGAAACTGGGCTATTCCGATTCAATCTCAGGCATGGCAAGTGACAAGGCAGTCGATCACTATCGAAGAGCTTCATCAGCAAGCAGAAAGGGCAAGATGTACGATGACTGTCTGCATATTGCTAAAGCGTGGGCGAGTAAATACAGCTCGGTCAAGCCGTCCCCAAAGTGAGGACCTCGGAAGAAGTAAGACTGTGATGATCCCGGAG
>NZ_CAWNXG010000196.1:0-255 GCF_963878145.1 Photorhabdus sp. S10-54
CAGCCAGCCGCGAGCTTTCCACTGGGTCACAGTCTTACGGCTGACACCGTGCAATTTGGCAAATTCTGACTGATTCATTTGTTAATGTTACCTAAATTTCAAAGACTTATAACTAGTGAAACATCGGAGCGCACAATGTCCCATGATTTAAGGGGTCTGAGTAAGGACCCAAAAAATCACCAGGGAACATATTGATAGCATCAGTTCTGCGGCACATAGAACTCACCATAATGTTTTTGGCAAAAGCTCTCATAT
>NZ_CAWNXG010000197.1:0-225 GCF_963878145.1 Photorhabdus sp. S10-54
ACCTGAATATAGCCAATCTTCACCATATATACTCCTGCTTAGTGCCGATACGAAACTATTTTTTCGGAAATCTCACGGATTAGTGAGTTTTGAAAAATCTTGGTTTAGTGGAAACGGTGGATTTGGCTAAGGGTGCAGTTCCAAACAACCGGAAAGTGAATGGAAAAATCCTATCTGAAGATATCAATATTACTTCTCAGGATATCTTTAGTGAGCAGGCGGTTT